>CAMEHJ010000039.1 GCA_945917385.1 uncultured bacterium | reverse complement strand
GTCCTCGGAGAGAGCGTAGCCGTTTTTCTCACACTGCTTACGGAAGATGGCGGTGAGCTGTTCACCGGTATAGTCGGGGAAGTAGAAATACTTGTTGAAGCGGGACTGCAGACCGGGGTTTGAGGAGATGAATTTATCCATAGGCCCGTCATAGCCCGCAACTATGACGATGAGGTCGTCGCGGTGATCCTCCATGGCCTTGAGGATCGTCTCAATGGCCTCGCGGCCGAAGTCGTTCTCCCCGCCGGAGGAGAGGGAGTAGGCCTCGTCGATGAACAAAACGCCGCCGAGCGCGGAGGAAATGACCTCCTGCGTCTTGAGCGCCGTCTGACCGACATAGCCCGCGACAAGGCCCGACCGGTCAACCTCCACAAGCTGACCCTTGCTGAGTACGCCGAGGGCGGAGTAGATGCCGCCCAAGAGCCGCGCAACGGTCGTCTTGCCGGTGCCGGGGTTGCCCATGAACACCATATGCAGGCTCATCGGCGGCACGGGCAGACCGTTGTCCTGCCGGAGCTTTCGAACCTTCATCAGATTTACAAGGTTCTTTACGTCCTTTTTCACAACGTCAAGCCCGACAAGCGCGTCAAGCTGCGCCATAAGCTCCTCGAGAGAGGGCTTCTTTTCCTCGGCCTTTTTCTCCTCCGCCTTTTCGCCGCCGGAAGAGAGGGGCTGTGCCTTGTATTTATCCTGAAAGCCCTCCTCGCTGCTGGTTACAAAGTCGAGGGGGTTGAGCGCCTCCCTGCTCTTGCGCACGCCGGAGGCGTCGCAGATGGCGGAGAGCTTGTCGGTACACTCGGTGATAAAGGCGGCCTCCGAGTAGGTCACGTCGTCGTCCAATGCGGCAAGGTACAGGAGAATATTCGTGAGCATACGGATGAAGGTGCGGCTCGTCTCAGAGCCGCGCTTTGCGTCGCTCTCGGCAAGGTTCCAGAAAAACACCGGAGGAAGGAACACCTCGCTGTCGCACACGGAGCTTGTCAGCGTCCACAAAAGCCACTTGGGCTGGGGCTGATTGCGGGAATAGATCTGGTTCGCCATATCCGCATGGCGCTGAGTGATGCCCGCACCGCGGCTCCACAGCATGAGCGCGCAGCGCGTCATGAACTCGTCCAGATCCTTTGCCAGCGCAATGCTGCCGACACGGTAAAAGGCGTCGGTATTGGCGATATATATCTTGTGAAATTCCTCCGGGGAGCGGTTCCATGTCGTAGGCATATGTATTCTCCTCAAGCGCCGCCGCGAAGCGGTTTATTCAGCTTACATTATTATATTACAAAATCCCGAATGTTCAAGGGGGAGTAAAAGAAAAAGCACAGCGGCTGAAGGCCTGCGCCCGTCCTCTGCGGGTAAAAAATCCGGCAGAAAGGAACGGCACACAGGCCGTTCCCTACGAAAATATTTTTTAGATGAATGTAGGGAACGACCTGCGTGTCGTTCCTTAGAACAGTGGAAGCCCTCTCAGTCGGCTTCGCTGACAGCTCTCCCAGAGGGAGAGCCAAGCAGGGTATCCCGTCATTTTAGGAAACAGGTCATTTTGACAAGCTGAAAACGCCCGAAGAACCGCAGAGTTCTTCGGGCGCAGGATGTCAAAGCTTATGCCTTGTGCTCGGCAAGTGCCTCTTTAATAACGTCGGCAAGGCGGTGGATGCCCTCGACTATCTTGTCGTCGGGCATACATGAGTAGTTGAGCCTCATGCAGCAGTTGTTGCCGCCGTTCGGGAAGAAGCCGGAGCCGGGGACGAAGGCGACCTTCTTCTCGAGCGCTTTTGACGCAAGCTCGCGCGTGTTGATGGTTTCGGGCAGCTCGACCCAGGTAAACAAACCGCCGTCGGGGTCGGTAAAGCGCGCCTCCGGGGGGAAGCACTCGCGCATGGTGTTTATCATAAGCTCGCAGCGGTGCTTATACACCTCTCTTATCTTCTCGACGTGCTCATCCACATCGAACATATCAAGGTACTTTGAGATGACGAGCGCGGAGATGGTGGAGGTCTGGAGCGCCGCCGCCTGGGCGATGAGGTTGACCTTGCCGACTATGGTGTCGTTCGCGCATATCCACGCCACGCGGTAGCCGGGGGCGAGGATCTTGGAGAAGGTGCCCATGTAGATGATGAGCCCGTCGTCATCCATGCTCTTGAGAGCGGGCTGGTACTCACCCTTGAAGCGCAGATCGCCGTAGGGGTTATCCTCAATGGCGGGGATGCCGTGCTTATTGATGATCTCCATGAATTTCTTCCTGCGCTCAAGCGACCAGGTGCGCCCGCTCGGATTCTGGAAGTCGGGGATAACGTAGATGAGCTTGACGTTCTCGGTCTCGGTGAGTATCCGGTCAAGCTCCTCCATTATCATGCCGCCGTCGTCGGTGGGAACCTCGACAAAGTTCGGCTCGTAGGCGTTGAAGGCGTTGATGGCGCCGAGGTAGGACGGGCTTTCCATAACGACAACGTCGCCGGGGTTAAGAAACAGCTTTCCTATGTAGTCAAGACCCTGCTGGCTGCCGGCGGTGAGGATGATATTTTCGGGGTCGGTGACGATAGCGTTCTTCGCCGCAAGGCGGTCCGCTATATGCTGCCTGAGCGGGAGCCAGCCCTCGGTCTGGCCGTACTGAAGCGCGACGCGGCCGTTTTCCTCAAGCACGGCGTCGGTCGCGGCCTTGATATCATCAACGGGGAAAAGCTCCGGCGCGGGGAGACCGCCCGCGAAGGAGATGATTTCGGGCTGCTGCGTGAGCTTGAGCAGCTCACGGATATCGGAGACCTTCATTCTGTTCATTCTGTCCGCAAAGTTGACCATAGATAGAACCTCCAATCAAAGTGATAGTTTAATGTAGCACAAATCATTTACGGTGTAAAGCGATAAAGCGCGATTTTTACAAATTTTTAAGACGGGAGTTTATCTCGTCCATGCGCTCGCGCAGCTCCTTGGCGTAGAGGAAGAAGCCGTGCCTGTCAAAGCAGGGGATGCACTTGGAGAGTGTGAAGGCGTGATAGCCGTCGTGCGGCAGACCCTCGGCGCAGAGGCTCTCATACGCGCGGTCAAGGCACTGCTCGATGCGAGCGTCCTCGCTGTTTTGCGCATAGTACATCTCCGCCATGTTGCAGTAGGTAACGGCGAGGTCGTTGCCGGGGTTCGTGGTTTTGGAGACGGTCAAAAGGGCAAGCTCGAAGTGGCGTTCCGCCTCCTCATAGGAACCCAGGTCCGCGTAGGAGAGCGCCATGTTGTTGTAAAGCCCCGCAATGCGGTAATCGGCGGGGTCGAGATTTGCCGAATATACCCGCGCGACATGGCGGAAAATCGGCATGGAGCGCTCCGCTTCGCCAAAGCATTTGAGCGTTGTCGCGGCGTTGAGAAGTACCGTTGCGCCGGAGACGGTGTCGTTCATGCGGTGCTCGGTCAAAATTTGCTGCACAGAGTTCACACATTCCTCGGCAAGCGCGGCGTCATTTGTCCTGCGGCAGAGGCCAAGCTGCTCGCTCATCATACTCAGCTCCGCACGCCAGTCGCCGCACTCATGCGCCTTTTCGCGAAACGATGCGAGATACTGTGATGCGTCAATCAGGCGGTTTGCGTTGAGCAGGCGGTCAAGCTCCGCTATTATTGCAGGGACGTCCAGAGTCACGGGGCAGGGATTCGTATCGGGATTGGGGATGGGAGCGCAGCAGCATTCCATTGTAAAATACCTCTCGGTCTTGATAGTTTCTTATATACAGGTATATAATATAATAAAAACATGATTTTTACAATAACGGAGGCACAGTATGCCAAATAAACTTGCAAACGAGACTTCGCCCTACCTTCGCCGCCACATGAACGACCCCGTGGACTGGCTGCCCTGGGGGGATGAGGCCTTTGAAAAAGCAAAGCGGGAGAACAAGCCCATATTCCTCTCCATCGGGTATTCGACCTGCCACTGGTGCCACGTCATGGCGCACGAGTCCTTTGAAAACGCTGTGGTCGCAGAGCTTCTCAACAAACACTATGTCGCCGTCAAGGTGGACAGAGAGGAGCGGCCGGACGTTGACAGCATCTATATGCGCTTTTGCGTCGCGCTGAACGGCAGCGGCGGCTGGCCGCTGAATGTGCTTTTGACGCCGGAGGGCAAGCCCTTCTTCGCCGCAAGCTATATCCCCCGCGACAGCGAATACGGACGCGCGGGACTTATCGACCTCTTGAGGGCGGTCAACGTCAAGTGGCGAAACGGTCGTTCGGGGCTGATGAAAACCGCGGCGGAGCTTACCGCGGGTATATCCGCGTCGCAGAAGGGCAAGACGGCGCAGGCGGACACCTCGGTACTCAGCAGGGCGGTTTCCCAGCTCAAGGACTCCTATGACGCAGAGTACGGCGGCTTCGGCTCCGCGCCCAAGTTCCCCTCGCCGCACAACCTGATCTTCCTCATGCGCATGGCATCAGCCACCGGGGATAAGGGCCTTCGCGCCATGGTTGAAAACACTCTGAAGCAGATGTACCGGGGCGGTATCTACGACCATATCGGCGGCGGCTTCTGCCGGTATTCGACCGACAGGGAGTGGCTTGCGCCGCATTTTGAAAAGACGCTGTACGATAACGCTCTGCTTTCGCTGTGCTACACCGAGGCGTGGCAGGACGGGCATTTCGCGCTCTGGCGGGATGTGGCGGAGGCGACGCTCGACTACTGCCTGCGCGAGCTGAAGCTTGAGTGCGGCGGCTTTGCCGCGGCGCAGGACGCAGACTCCGGCGGGCGCGAGGGCGCGTACTATTTCTTCACCGAGGACGAGGTGAAAGAAGTCATCGGCGCGGAGGGAAAGCACTTCTGCGAGTGCTATGACATTACGCCCGAGGGCAACTTCAACGGCGACAACATCCCGAACCTCCTGCTGAATAACCGCTGGAGCCTTCTGCCGGAGGGCTACGACGAGTTTCGTGAGAAGCTTCGCATCTTCCGCGAGGGGAGAATGGAGCTGGCCGTGGACGACAAGGTGCTGACGGCGTGGAACGGTCTTGTGCTGATGGCGCTCTCGCGCGCGGCATGGGTGTTTGGGGACAGGAGATATCTTGCCGAGGCGAAAGAGCTTGAAAGCTTTATGGAAAAAAGGCTGTATGCCGGCGGGCGGCTGATGTCGGGGCTGTGCAAGGATAAGCTCTCGGACGAAGCAAGGCTCGACGATTACGCGTTTTACGCCTTGGGGCTGCTTGAGCTTTACAGAGCGGATTTTGACGTAAGGCATATCGAGCGCGCGACAGAGCTTACGGAAGAAATTTTCACACATTTTGCGGATTCGGAGGGCGGGTACTTTATGACCTCCGACACGGCGGAAGAGCTGATTTTCCGCCCGAAGGAGAATTTCGACGGGGCAATGCCCTGCGGAAACTCTGCCTGCGCGGTGCTTTTTGATTTGCTCGGCCGATACACGGGCGAGGAGAAGTACCGCAGCGCACAGAAAAACCTGCTCGAATCGCTCTGCGGCAGTATGGGGAGATACCCGGCGGGCAGCACCTATGCGCTCACCGCTCTTATCAGCGCGGTGTTCGGAACGAAGGAGCTGGTCTGCGCGTCGGCGGACGGGAAGCTTCCGCGGCCGCTCGCGGCGGTCATGTCGAAATATGCGCCGGAGATGACGCTGCTGCTGAAAACGGAGGAGAACGCGAAAGCGCTTGAAAGAATCGCGCCCTTTACCGCGCAGATGCAGCCGCAGAACGGGAAAAGCGCCTGCTATATCTGCCAAAACGGCACGTGCTCGCTCCCGGTGACGGAGCTGTAATATAAATTATGTGCAAAGCCGGGGCATATGCCCCGGCTTTGGTGTATCAAAGCAAACAATGTCTTGACCCGTGGGGGCTTTAATGATAAAATACACTGATTAATTATACAATAGATATGCTGCGCCGCGGCGCGGGTACACGGATTGGAGAATACAATGTTCGTTTCGGATAAATGGCAGGACTTTGAACTGGTTGACTGCTCAAAGGGAGAAAAGCTGGAGCGCTGGGGCAGATACTATCTCGTGCGCCCCGACCCGCAGGCCATCTGGGACACGCCCAGACGAAACACCCACTGGAACGACCGCGACGCGCGTTACCGCCGCAGCGAGACGGGCGGCGGTAGCTGGGATAAGGGCAGCCTGCCCGCTAACTGGCAGATAAAATACGGCGAGCTTACCTTCAACGTTAAGCCCATGAACTTCAAGCACACGGGGCTTTTCCCCGAACAGGCCGCAAACTGGGACTGGGCAATGGCGAAGATCCGCGGCGCAAACCGCCAGATAAGCGTTCTGAACCTCTTCGGCTACACCGGGGCGGCGACGGTCGCCTGCGCCAAGGCGGGCGCGCAGGTCTGCCATGTGGACGCGGCAAAGGGCATGGTCGCCTGGGGCAAGGAAAACGCCGCCTCCTCCGGCGTGAGCGACGCGCCCATCCGCTGGATCGTGGACGACTGCGCCAAATTCGTTGAGCGCGAAATCAGAAGAGGACACCGGTACGACGCGATCATCATGGACCCGCCCTCCTACGGGCGCGGCCCCGGCGGCGAGATATGGAAGCTGGAACAGAATCTCTGGCCGTTCGTCTCCCTATGTGCGGGGGTACTGTCGGACGAGCCGCTGTTCGTTATCATCAACTCGTACACTACGGGGCTTTCAGCGTCGGTACTGAGCTATGTCACGGAGAGTATTTTCACAAAGAAATTCGGCGGCTGCTCCGACAGTCAGGAGCTTGCGCTCCCCGTCACGGAGAGCGGACTGTACCTGCCCTGCGGCGCGACCTGCCGCTGGGAGCGCTGAAACCTCTCAGGGGATAAACGGAGATAGGATATATGTCTGCAATCATTTCTTTCAATAACGTGCATTTTACCTATCCGGGGGACGACGACGAGACGCTTCGCGGAATCGACCTCGAAATCGAGGAGGGCACATTCGTCGCGGTGCTGGGGCATAACGGCTCCGGCAAATCGACGCTGGCAAAGCACATGAACGCCATCCTCGTCCCGAACGAGGGCAAGGTAACGGTTGCGGGACTCGACACCGCCGACGAAAACGGCATCATCGACCTCAGACGCAATATCGGCATGGTGTTTCAAAACCCCGACAACCAGATCGTTGCGAACGTCGTCGAGGACGATGTGGCTTTTGCGCCGGAAAATCTCGGCGTTGCGCCGGAGGAGATACGTAAGCGCGTGGACGACGCGCTCAGGCAGGTCGGGATGTATGAGCTCAGAAAGCACGCGCCGCACCTGCTCTCCGGCGGGCAGAAGCAGCGCGTCGCCATTGCGGGCGTTATCGCAATGCAGCCGAAAATCATCGTTCTGGACGAGCCGACGGCGATGCTTGACCCGCAGGGCCGCGCTGAGGTCGTCTCCACGGTTTCAAAGCTCTGCCGCGAAAAGGGTATGACAGTCATCCTGATCACGCATCATATGGATGAGTGCGTTGACGCGGACAGGCTCATCGTGATGTCAAACGGGCGCATCGTCGCGGACGGAAGCCCGGAGAAGGTTTTCTCCATGGTGGAGCTTATGGAAAAAGAAGGGCTTACGGTGCCCGAAACAACGCGCGTACTCTATGAACTGCGCGGGCAGGGAATTGACGTCCCGCTCGACGCGCTTCGCGTGGAGGACTGTGCGAGGGCTATCGCGGCAGAAATAGGATAGAAAAACCAGCGCGCAAGCGCAGTGAATTCTGAGAGGAAATACAGACAATGGCAGACATCAGGGTTTCAAAGCTCAGCCACGTTTACAGCGCGGGCACTCCGTTTGAAAAGGCCGCGATAGAAGATATCAGCCTTACTATCCCGCAGGGACAGCTTGTCGGGATAATCGGGCACACAGGCTCCGGCAAGTCCACATTCATTCAGCATCTGAACGCCCTTATTGCGCCCACTTCGGGCAAGGTGTTCTTCGGAGATACGGACATAAACGCGACAAAGGAGAGCCGCCGCAATATAAAGCACAAGGTCGGACTTGTGTTCCAGTACCCGGAGTACCAGCTTTTTGAGGAGACGGTCTATAAGGACATCGCCTTCG
>CAMEHJ010000038.1 GCA_945917385.1 uncultured bacterium | reverse complement strand
TCAACTCAGAGGGGAAAGAAATGGCGGTTGTGTGCATACTGCACCTCCTTAATTGATTATGACACAATTATAGGTGTTTCACTTAAAAATGTCAAGACGTATTTGTAAATATTTTCTGTTTATGCCGCCCGAGGAGACTATGGGCGGCGTTTCCATATAGATCAAACGGAAAGGAGGTTTCCCGTTGCTGGCCAGTCTGCTGACTGGTCTTTTTTATGACACGAAGAAGGAGGTTAAAGATGGCAGACGATAAAAAGAACATCAGCCCGGAGGCCGAAAAGCCCGGTGAGGCTACCCAAGAGAAAAAGGCTGAGCCTGTCAAGGACACGCCCTCAGCGCCGGATCGGCCCGCTCCCGGTGCGGCGTAGGCCCCGTGGTGGAAACTGCACCGAAAACGCAGACCGCTCCCGCGGTAGAAAGCCAACCCGAAGAAAAGGCTGCTCCCGCTCCGAAGGTGCTGGATTTCAGCGCCGCAAAGAATAAGGCTCCGGCAAAGGAGGAAAGAGGTCTGCGGTTCGTCTTTACTGCGCAGCAAAACAAAAAACGAGGACTTTTGTCCTCGTTTTTTCGTGGTGGAGATAAGCGGGATCGAACCGCTGACCTCTTGAATGCCATTCAAGCGCTCTCCCAGCTGAGCTATACCCCCATATGTCACGACGCATATGCGTCGGAATTTACTTAGATATCACGAGGGTCGCTTGCGCTCACCTCGTTAGCTCGATTATAATAGCAAATATCTTTTAACTTGTCAAGCATATTTCGAGATTTTTTTGATTTTTCCGCACGGTGCGGGGGACAGCGCATAATTCCGCCTGATCCCCCGCCGCGTGATGCTCGGTCTCATGCAATCTGCCAATATAAAGCAGACAATTATTATCGAAGAGACACCGCTCACTTCTTACCGAGCATATCCACAGCCCCGCTGAGAATGCTGCCGAGGACATCGCCGGTCTGTGTCTTGCCGTCCTTGCCGCCGAGAAGCGATGCCAGAAGGTCGGCAACACCCGGCTCCTGCTCGCCCTTCAAAAGCTTTACCGCCGCCTTCTTCGTGTCGGAGTCCGCTGCGCGGTACAGCTCCACAAGCTTTTTCTCCGCCGCCGTAAGGTTCATGCTGTCCTTATCCGCGGTCTTTTTCGTGCTCGCGGGCTTCTTTGTCGAGGCACTGCCGCTTCCCTTTGCAGCGTTCAGCAGCGACGCCTGAGTCACACCGGTTATCTTTGCAATCTGCTTGAGCGTCGCCTGAGAGAGCGCCTTCTCTCCCCGCTCCGCCTTGCTGATATCCGCTGCGCTGATGCCGTCCAGACGGCTTGCAAGCTGTTCCTGCGTGAGCTTTGCCCCGGTGCGCGCCTCCTTTATGAGTGCGCCAAGCTTGTCTGCCATTTGCCTTTTCCTCCCGTCAAAATAAACTTATTTGCTCTCCGCTTTTCTTTTCCTCAAATGCGGAGAGATACGCAAAAATTTGCTCGTTATCCGCAAGTATATCGTGCGCCGCGCAAAATTGCCTCAGCAGTGCGTTCAGCTCTGCGCTGTTCGGGCTGTCCGCAACATAGGAATTGCCGAAGGTTTTGATGTAACGCTCCTTCATCCCTGGGAAACGCCTGTCGAGCATTTTGTAAAAATACTCCCTGTTCCCCTCGCGCAGCGTAAGACCCATGCCGAAGTTTATGATTCCGCGCACGCCCGCCTCCGCGCACATCGAGAGAATACCGAGCAGGTTCTCCCGCGTGTCATTGATAAACGGCAGTATCGGGCAGAGCCACACGACCGTCGGTATTCCGGCGTCCCTGAGCTTTTTCAGCATTTCAAAGCGTGCTGAGGTCGGACAGACATTCGGCTCGACAAGTTTACATAACCCGTCATCATGTGTCGTCAGCGTGACCTGCACTACGGCCTTTGTTTTATCGTTGATGCTTTTCAAGAGGTCGATATCCCGAAGCAGTCTGTCCGACTTTGTAATAAGCGTGACGCCGAAGCCGTATCTGTCGATGAGTTTGAGCGCACGGCGCGTCATGCACAGCTCCGTTTCAAGCGGGATATATGGGTCGCTCATTGAGCCGGTGCCTATCATGCAGCGCCTGCGCTTTGAGCGGAGCGCATTTTCAAGCAGCTCCAATGCGTTTTCCTTGACCTCGATATCCTCGAAAGCGTGCTCCATGCGGTAGCACGCACTTCTTGAGTCGCAGTAGATGCAGCCGTGCTGACAGCCCCGGTACAGGTTCATCCCGTTATGCGCCGACAGTATTCCGTTTACTCTGACATAGTGCACCGTTCCACCCCGCAGTCCAAAACAATTATACAATATCCGCCTCCTGATGTACATATACAATCTTGTTATCCGCGCGATTACGATGTATAATTTAACGAAAAAGCCCAAAGGAGATTTTGTATGCTGACACTATGCAGCGGCCGCCCCGAGGATTGCTCCGGCCGTCTTGACAAGGAAATCAAATGCTACGACTTTCTCGACGCGCTCGGCGTTGAGTACCAGCGGATAGACCATGAGCCTGCAATGACGATGGAGGTCTGCGCGGAGATTGACAAGTCTCTGCACGCTGTAATCTGCAAGAACCTGTTTCTGACGAACCGGCAGGAGACGGCGTTTTACCTCCTGCTCATCCCCGGCGACAAGCCGTTCAAGACAAAGTTTCTGTCGGCACAGCTCGGCGTATCGCGCCTGTCGTTCGGAAACGAGCGGTTCATGGAGGAGTTCATGGACAATACCCCCGGCTCCGCCACGGTGTTGGGGCTTATGAACGACAGGGACAAGCGCGTACAGCTTGTCATAGACAAGGCCGTACTGGAGCACGAGTACATCGGCTGCCACCCGAATATAAACACAAGCAGTATCCGCTTCAAGGTGGACGATTTATTGAATAAGGTCATCCCCGCTCTCGGACACGAGCCGAGGATCGTTGACCTGCCCGTTGAATGACGTGAAAAGCGAGGACACGCCATGATTTTTGACAGCATTCACCACATTGCCGTTATCTGCTCGGATTACGATGCGGCGAAGGATTTCTACATTACGAAGCTCGGTTTTCAGCTTATCCGCGAGAATTACCGCGCCGAGCGCGGCGACTGGAAGATAGACCTGCGCATAGACAACCATACGGAGCTGGAGCTTTTCATTATGAAGAACCACCCTCAGCGTCTCAGCCCGGAGGCGTACGGGCTCAGGCATCTGGCTTTCCGCGTGGAGGATGTGCCCGCCTTTGCCGCAAAGCTTGAGGCAATGGGCATCGCCTGCGAGCCGGTGCGCTGGGATGAATTTACCGGCAATCGTATGACCTTCTTCCGTGACCCCGACGGTCTGCCGCTGGAGATCCACGAATGACAAAAAGAGGAAGCCATGTCTGGCTTCCTCTTTCTGCTTTATGATTTTCAGAACTTTTCAAGCGACTTATTCAAAAACTGTCTGGTCTTTTCGGATTTCGGGTTGTCAAACACCTCTTCCGGGGTGCCCTTCTCCTCGATAAGTCCGTCCGCCATAAATATGACCCTGTCGGATATCGCACGGGCAAACTCCATCTCATGCGTGACTATGATTATCGTCCTCTCGGCATCCTTCAGCGCGCAGATAACGCGCAGAACCTCGCCCGTCAGCTCCGGGTCAAGGGCGGAGGTAGGCTCGTCAAAGCAGAGTATAGCCGGCTCAAGCGCGAGCGCGCGGGCAATGGCGACGCGCTGCTGCTGTCCGCCAGAAAGCTGGCAGGGATAGGCGTCGATGCGGTTGGTAAGCCCGACCTTTTCGATAAGCCTGCGCGCCTCTGCGTCTATCTCGGCGTCGCTTTTCGTTTTCAGAAGCTTCGGGGCAAGCGTCACATTCTCAAGCACGGTGTACTGCGGGAACAGGTTGAAGGACTGGAATACAAGCCCGAAATGCAGTCTGCGGCGGCGAATCTCCGCGTCCGACAGCATTGCCGTCTCCCCGCCCGAAAACAGCGTCTCACCGTTGACCTTTATCGTGCCGCTCTCCGCGAACTCAAGGAAATTCAGACAGCGCAGTAGCGTGGTTTTGCCGCTGCCGGACGAGCCGATGATCGACAGTACCTCCCCCTTCTCCATGGAGAAGGAGATATCGTGCAGAACGGCGGTTTTGCCGAAGCTCTTTTTTATGTGTTCTACTTCCAATATTGCCATCGTCTCAACTCCTGAAATAGTCCATTTTCTTCTCGACGTAGTTAAACAGCAGCGTCAGTACACCGCTGAATATCAGGTAGTAAACCGCCGTGAAGAACAGCGGCCAGATCTGACCCGAAATGCCCCGTGAGCCTTTAAGGAACGCCGTACCTGCCCAGATGACCTCCTGCAGCGCGATTATGCGCGCGAGGGATGTATCCTTGACGAGCGTGATTATCTCGTTGGACATGGGCGGCACAATGCGCTTGATAACCTGTAAAAATATGACCTTGAAGAATATCTGGCTCTTCGTCATGCCGAGCACCTGTCCCGCCTCACGCTGCCCGGCGGGAATGCTCTGGATGCCGCCGCGGTAAATCTCGGAGAAGTAGCAGGCGTAGTTAATGATGAACGCGACTGCCGACGCCGTAAAGCGTCCCGCCTCGTTGCCGCCCCACCACTGCTGATTGAGGACCAGTCCGGGAAAATAGAAGATTATGAGAAGCTGTATCATAAGCGGCGTGCCGCGGATGATCCAGACGAAGGTTCTCGTGAGCGCGCTCACGGGTTTGAACTTCGACATCGAACCGAACGAAATTATCAGTCCGAGGGGCAGAGCGCCGACGAGAGTGATCGCAAACAGCCGCAGGGTTACCAAGAAACCCTCGTTCAGCGCGTCTATTACTATGGGAAGCTGTTGGGATAATGGCATATCTCTTTCCGCCTTTAAATCAATAGTGAGGTGTATAAACCGACAAAGGCACCCGCCCGAAGAAAACCGGGCGGATGCTTTTATACTTTTAGGTGAACCTGTTAAGTCTTACTGGGCGATGATTGCAGCCTGTACCTTGTAAAGCTCTGCGCAGGCCTGCATGGAGCCGTCAGCGTAGGCAGCGGCGAAGAAGGCATTGAGCGCCTCTGCCAGATCGGAGCCGGTGCGGAAGCCGACGCCGTACTCCTCGCTGTTCAGGCCGCAGGTGTAGGTGAGATTTTCGTAAGAGGTGCCCTCTCCGACCATGGCGGCGGCCATCAGGGCGTCGATAACGGCGGCGTCGGAAGTGCCGGCGGCGACCTCCATCAGTGCGTCAGCCTGAGAGAGAACGGGGGTGCAGCTATAACCGAGCGCGTTGACCTCTGCCTCGCCTGCGGAGCCTGCCTCGACGGCGAAGTTAAGCTCTGCAACGGATTCGACGGTCTGGCAGTCGGCGGCCTTGTCGGCGGGAACGACGACGACCTGAGCATTGTTGCAGTATGCGTTGGAGCAGGTCATTGCGGACTTGACCTCGTCGGTGAGGGTCATGCCGTTCCAGACGCAGTCGATGTTCTTTGAGTTCAGCTCGAGGACCTTGTTGTCCCACTCGATCTCGACAAACTCTACCGCGACACCGAGGCTCTCTGCGAAAGCGGTGGCCATGTCGGCGTCAAAGCCGATCCAGTTGCCTGCTTCATCCTTGTAGTCCATCGGTGCAAAGTCGGTGATGCCGACGACGAGAGTACCCTTGGCCTTGACATATTCAAGGTCGGTCGGCTCTGCCGCGGGGGCTTCGGAAGCGGCGGGTGCTGCGGGAGCTGCGGGTGCGGTGCTTGCGGCGGGTGCGGAGGAACCGCAGCCAGCCAGAACCATTGCTATGAGCATTACCATCGCGGTAAGCATTGCGATTGTCTTTTTCATCTTTTTATTCTCCTTAACCATATAAGCGATTACGAACAAATTATTTATTCGATGGCTGTATTATACTTTAGTTTACTAATGTTGTAAAGTGGTAATTCAGTGATTTAATGATTTTTGTTTATATCGACAATTAGCCATATATTATGTAAACTTTTTCTCGTGATGATGCTCAGTCTTCGCTCTGTTAACAGTATCTGATACTGACCGGTATCGAAAAGAGTGTAAAAACATTCAGCCTTACAAAGCGGCATTTTTATTTTTTACCATGCTCTTGGCTCTCCCTTTGGGAGAGTCAAGGGGGGTATCTCATCATTTTTAAGAAAAACAGGCATTTGACAAGCAAACGGTACCCGAACGTTGATATATCCCGTTCGGGTACCGTATATGCGCTGTATTTTTTATTCTTCCTCCACGTCGATGAGTATCCACGAGGAATTGTCTGAGGGGATATAGTTTTCGACAACGGGAACAAGGCGGTCGTAAACGCTGCCTATATAAACGCGCGGCTTAATATCGTCGGCGTTATAGGGATAGGCATATTTATCCGTTTTGATATACGCCCTGTCGAACACCTTCAGGAAAAGCTCGCCATCCTGTCCGGTCTGGGTGTCGGGCTTTACGAGCGCGGTTCTGGAGTCGAGATAGATGGAGAGCACGCCTTCCCTGTCGGAGAGCTTTTCCGCCACACTGAGCGCGAAGCCGCAGACCGCGTTCACCGCGCTGCGCTGGGTGGAAATCTCGGTCGTGTAGATGAACTGCTCCGGGTTTTCGCTGCCGTCCTCCGTCGCTTCGAGCGCGGGGTGCGCCACATCCGCGAGCACAACCTCGTCAAAGCCCATGTCGAAAAGCTCCTGCGCCATCTGGGCGACATATTCCCGCACGTCGGGGTTGTACGGGTCAAGCCAGGTTCCCGTATCGTCGCGGAAGATGCCGCGCATATTGCTCTGCAAACAGTATGCGATGGTTCTCGCCGGAAGCGTCTCGTCCACGCAGCAGCTTATCTGCGCCACAAGGTAAACACCCTGCTCCTTGAGCATATTCAAATATTCCTGGATACTGTTTGCCTCCGTGCTCATGGGGCCGATGCCGTACATCTGTGCGAGCGTTGCGTTTGTGTACCACATGGGCACGCCGCTTCTCGGCTTCATTTCAAGCAGAAGCGCGTTGCCGGAGACGAGACGCGAGGAATACGCAACCAGTTCGTCATGCGAGATGTTCTCCGCCGGAACGAAAATCGCCCTCACCCCGCTCAGTCCCTTGCCGGCTGTGGGTTCAATGTCCGAGTAATCCGCCTGCTCAAAAACTATCTCCGCGGTGGTCTGCTCAAGCTCGCGGATCTCGTGACCAAGCTCGTCCACCTTCGCATTTTCGTCCATGAGTATCGGCAGTTCGACCGTAACGCCGTCCTTTGTGATGACGGCGTACTTCTGCATACCGTAAAACAGCACCAGCACGAGCGAGACAAGCAGCAGCAAAACTATGAACGGAATAATGGCAAGGTTGCGCCTTTTCCTCCGGCCTTTGTAAAATTCCTGTACGCGAGCCAATGGTTCAGTCCTCTATACCGGCGATTCTTCTCAAATGCCGCTCGTCGCCTGAAAACGGTGTGTCAAGGAAGGTATCGACTATTTTGAGCGCCAGACCCTCCGCCGTGACGCGCGCGCCGAGCGCGAGGATGTTGGCGTCGTTATGAAGTCTCGTAGCCTCTGCAGAGAAGCAGTCTCCGCACAGTGCGGCGCGCACGCCCTTTATTTTATTTGCGGTGATGGAGATGCCGATGCCGGTGCCGCAGATAATGATGCCCCTTTCACACTCACCGTCCGCTACCGCATGCCCGACAAGCTTGCCGTACGTCGGGTAGTCGCAGGAGGTCTTGGTGTAAGTGCCATAGTCCTTATATTCAAGGCCGCGCTTATCAAGGTGCTTCTTGATGGCCTCTTTAAGCTCGAAACCGCCGTGATCGCTTCCTATTGCAATCATGTTCGTTTCCTCCGTTTATACCATAATAATATGCGATTCTGATTTTATCACTATATTCCGTTTCGTTCAAGTACATTATGATTTGCTATTTTGTAAACATTCGGTAAAAGCCCTTGACTTTACCGCGCATACTTTTTAAAATATCCGCGTAAAATGACGAACGGCCTTAACAGGCGGAACGGAGGTGCGCATGAGAGATAAGCTGAATAATTTGTTTTCCGGCCGTCACGGCATGGACGAGCTGAGTAAGGTTTTGTTCTGGTGCGGCCTTTTTCTTATAGTCCTGTCCATCGCGGCAGGCGGTTT
>CAMEHJ010000037.1 GCA_945917385.1 uncultured bacterium | reverse complement strand
CTCTTGGCGTCAGCGCCGCAGAGCGCCGCCGATAAGATAAGAAGCAGCGCCGAAATGCGCGCGGGGATGAGGTTTGCCAGATCGTCAAGCCTTGCAGGTGTGCTGCCGAAATACAGGTACTTTTCGTTTTTGTAGCCTACCATGCTGTCCATGGTGTTTATCGCCTTATAGCACAGCGCAAGCGGCGCGCCGCCGATCAGCATCCAGAAGAGCGGGGCGATCACCCCGTCGGAAAAGTTCTCCGCCACGGTCTCGACGGCGGCCTTTGTCACCCCCTCCGGGGAGAGCGCGGCAGTGTCCCGCCCGACGACGCGGCTGACCTGCCTGCGGGCTGAGTCGAGAGTGTCGGTATCGAGCTTGTCGCGCACCTTGATTGTCTCATCGCGAAGCCCGCGCATGGCAAGCGCCTGCCAGCACCATATGATTTCCGCCGTCCAGCGAAGCGCCGGATGAATTTTGCCCAGGACGAAGCACGCGAACGCCGTCAGTGTGAGCGTACCCGCGCTCATCACTACGGCAAGCACCGCGCCTGCAGCCAGCTCCCCCTTATCTGTTTTCGGAAACAGACGGCGAAGCATCTTTTCAAGCGCGGAGATCGCCCGCCCCATATAAACGACCGGGTGCGGCACGCGCTCCGGGTCGCCAAGCAGAAGATCGAGCGCAAAGCCCGCCGCCGCAGTAATCAGTATTTCCATCTCTCTGCTCCGGATGTTAATCTTCTTTCAGGTAACTCACGCGCCGTATAAGGCTGAGCGCCCTGTCGCTGCGCCAGTTTGATGCATCCAGCTCATAGCCCGTACCGTTTTTCGCGTTCCGGCTGAAATACGGCTCACGGGGTACGGCAAAGCGCTCCATGACGGACATCTGCGTTCCGCCGTGGGCGACAATGACAACGTCGTCCTCGCTCTCGTCCATGAGCTTTTTAAACGCCGCGCATACGCGCGCGGCAAATTCCTCCCGGCTCTCGCCGCCGGGACAGCGGCCGCGGCAGTTATCCTCAACCCACTCACGGTACTGCGCGTCATTTTCCATTTCAATATGGGTTCTGCCCTCGAACACGCCGAAATCCATCTCGCGCAGGTCGTCAATAACGATCTGCCGCGCGTCGGGGAAGAGTATCCTCGCCGTCTCCTGCGTTCTTTTGAGCGGCGTTACATACACCGTTTTCGGGGAAAAGTCCGCGCGGGCAAGCTCCGCCGCCCCCTCGTTTGATAGAGGCAGATCGGTCTGTCCCTGATAGCGCCCCGTGTCGTTCCACTCTGTCCGCCCGTGGCGGATAAGCCATACGGTCATGGTTCCCTCCGTGTCAGTTCAAAGTTTGCCTTTCAGCACCTGCGGCAGACCGCAGCACACGCGCACCACCGTGTCGGCGCGCTGTGCGAGCAGGCAGGCAAGTCTGCCCGCCGCCTCCCGGCTTTGCCGTTGTCTCTCGTCCGTGGGTACAACGCCGCCTCCGACCTCCGTTGCGATGACGACGCGAAAGGCGCTGAGCTTGTCGGCAAGCGCGGTCAGGTCGTCGGCGTCCGCGGCAAGCGCCTGCACATTGCGCACGGCGCAGGCGCGAAACGCCTCGTCCGTGAGCTTCAGCGCTGCTTTGATATATTCCTCTTTCCCCGCGAAAAGCGGGCCTGTCACAAAAATCATATCTCTCACCCTATGTATTCATACGCGACCGCGGCGGCGAGCATCGCAAGCTCCGCCGTCTGCAAAAACCAGCCCGCAAGGTCGCCGGATATGCCGCCGAACTGCTTTTTCGACATATAATAATAGTAGGCAAACACCGCGAGCGCCGCCGAGACAACAAAAATGCCGCCGGAGCAGAAGCACATCGCGGCGCAGAGCGCGCAGAGCTGAACAAGCAAAACCGCCCTCACACGCTTTTTATCCGCCGCGTTTGCAAAGGTATGGGCAAGGCCGGTGTCCTTCGCCATCGGGAACGACGCTACCGCGAGCGCCGACAGTGTGCGGGACAGGCAGAAGCCGAGCGCGAGCGCAAATTCGTACTCGCGAAGCGCCGACCACAAAGCGGTGCTTGCAATCAGATAACAGCCGAGATGTATCGCGGCAAACGCGCCGAGGTGCGCATCCTTCATTATCTCCTGACGGCGTTCGAAGGACGCATGGCTTGCGCGGGCATCCCATGTGTCGGCATAGCCGTCAAGGTGGATGCCGCCGGTGATGAGAATGGGAATCAGGCAAAATCCCGCTCCGCGCAGAAGCTCCGGCATGGCAAAGCGCGTACAGACAAGCGACCACAGCGCGCACGCGCCGCCGATGACCGCGCCGATAAGCGGAAAGGCGCAGAGCGCGTAGCGCATATTGCGCTTCGTCCACTCAAACTGCGGCATGGGGATAGCGGAGAACATCGAAAACGCAACCGCGACTGTTTCAAATATCAGCACGTCTCTCACCGCCTTTCAGAAAGTTCGGTATGCCGCAGACAAGCTCGATAACCACGTCCGCGCGCGCGGCAATATACCGGTTTACCCGGGCGAGTACGCGCAGATAATTGAGCGTGTCCGTCTCGTAGTCGTCGCCGCCTGAGAACACCTCGTTTGTCACGACGGTGAGGTTCTCGCATTTTTCGCACAGCGCGTCCACGCCCCGGATTATCGCCGCCTCCCCGCCGCCGTTTGGAGAGAACAGCTCGTTTGCGGTGAGGTTGCCCAGACATTCGAGCAGGACGTTTGCCCCCGGAGGGACGCTTGCGGCGGCAAGGTCGGTATAACACTCCACCGTCTCAAAACCCTTCTGTGCCCTCATGGCGCGGTGCTTTCGGATTCTCGCGCGGCACTCATCGTCAAAAGGCTCCATCGTCGCAATATAAATGCGCCTGCCCGGAAGCGCCAGCACATGCGCCTCGGCATATTCACTTTTCCCACTGGCGGCGCCGCCGATCACGAGTGTGAGCATGATTTCTTCCTTCTTTTATGACTGTGGAGTGTACGCTTCTATGCCGAGAGCATCAAAGCTGTGACCGCTGTTATAGACCGAGAGCGCCATGTCGATAAGTCCCAGGAGCGCGACGGCGCCGCTGCCCTCACCGAGACGCATCTGCGCCGTGATGAGCGGCGAAAGTCCCAGCGCGTCCAGCACGAGCGCGCCCGCAGGCTCCGCCGAGACATGGCTTGCGAGCATCGCGCAGCGTGCGTTTTCGCACAGGCGGTATGCGCACAGCGCCGCCGCTGTGCTGATAAGCCCGTCGATGACGACGGGGACGCGGTATCGTGCCCCGCCGAGAAACACCCCGCAGAGCGCCGCGATATCAAGCCCGCCGAGCTTTGAGAGTACGTCAATTACATCCTCCGCGTCCGGACGGTTTACCTCTATCGCGGTTTTCACGGCGTGAAGCTTTCTTGCAAGTCCCTCATTTGACAGTCCCGCGCCGCGCCCGACAAGCCCTTCCGGCGCGGCGTTCAGCAATACCGACAGCACTGCGGCGGAGGTCGTCGTGTTGCCGATACCCATTTCGCCGGTCAGGATGATGTCGGCGTCGCGCTCAAGCTGTTCGCGCACAAGCTCCGCCCCCGTCTCTATCGCGCGGACACATTCTTCGCGCGTCATCGCGGGAGATGCAGTGATGTCCTCCGTGCCGTTTCGTATTCTCCGATTCAAAACTCCCTCCGCTCCCGCGAAGTCGAGCATCCCCATGTCAACGGGCAAAACCTCGCACCCGGCGCAGTTTGCCATGTAGTTTACGGTGCTCACTCCCGCGCCGAGCGCCGCCGCCACCGCGGCGGTGACGGATTCGTCCGACTGGCTGACGCCCCGGCGCACAACGCCGTTATCCGCGCACGCGACGATAAGCACGCGCCTTTTCATGTGCACCTGTTCACTCCCCGTCAGGGCGGCGATGCGCGACACGGTGTTTTCAAGAAGCCCAAGACTGCCGAGCGGCTTTGCAAGGCTGTCCCAGCGCAGCTTTGAGGCTTCAAACGCCGCCTCGTTTGCGGGGCGGATATTTTTTATTATTTCATCAAGCTTTTCCATTTTTTCTTAGTCCAACGGGAGTCGAACCCTCATCGGTTTTTACGGGCGGATTTCCGTCCGCACTTCGTTATTGTACTTGTAAAGCCGGGAAGGCTTAACTGCGTGCAATGCCTCGTCCGGACAAAAATCCGCTCCGTAAAAACTGCATAGCACATTTGAGCGAGCAATATCGGAGCTGATTTTGCTGCGGAGGACGAAGGCTTGCTGACGCAAGTCGAGGACGACAAATCAAAAGCAGCCCGACAGTGCCGCTCAAATGCGGTGAGTGTTCAACTCCCGTTGGACCAGCTTTCTGCCGCAGCAACAAAGCGCGCGGCAAGCGGCATCTCCCCGCCGAAATGCAGGTGCGGGAACGCCGCGTACAGGCTCTCGTTTACATAGCCGCAGTGCCGCTCTCGCCCGCTCATCGGCTTTACGGCTGTTAAATCATTGCCGTTTTCGGTGCTTTTCCAGTAGTGAAATTCGTGCGCGTGTACTCGCTCCCCCTCGCGGAAAAGGAGACTGTCCCGCTCTGCCTCCAGCTCCGTATAGCCGAAGTATTGCAGGCGGTCGGTCTTTAGCCCCACTCCCGGCAGTACGCCCGCCATGGGGTAGGCTGCTCCGCTGTCCGATTCAAGCGACGCGCCGAGATACAAAAAGCCCCCGCACTCCGCCACCGTCGGCATTTCCGCACGGACGGCGGCGGCAACGTTCTGCCGCATGGACGCGTTTTCCGAAAGGCGCTTCGCGTACAGTTCGGGATAGCCTCCGCCGAGATACAGCCCGTCACAGTCCGGCAGGCGCTCGTCTCTCAGCGGGCTGAATTCAACAAGCTCCGCGCCCGCGGCTCTGAGCGCGTCAAGGCTGTCCTCGTAGTAAAAGCAGAAGGCTTCGTCACGCGCAAGCGCTATCTTCGCGCGCACGGCGGCGGGCTTTGTCTCCGAGACGGACTCAAGTCCCGCCGCGGAAGCGAGGGTAAGTAATCCTTCAACATCCACGCAGTCCGACAGCATATCCGCCGCCGCGTCAAAGCGTGCGGTCAAATTCTCTATCTCCCCCGCCGTCAGAAGTCCCAGATGGCGCGAGGGTATCTCCAGTTCCGGCATCGGTGGGAGACAGCCGAACACTTTAAGCCCCGTTTCGTTCTCGATAACCGGCTTGAGATGCTCATACAGCATGGTGCGGCAGTTTGTGAGAACTATGCCCGAAACACGGCTGTCGCGCCGAAACTGCGAAACTCCCTTAATCTGCGCTGCCAGCGTGAGACTGCTGCCGCGAGGCATAACGGCAAGGATAACGGGCGTTTTCGTAAGTGCCGCCAGCGCATAGGCAGAGGCGGTGTCCGTGCCTCCGATGCCGTCATACAGCCCCATTGCGCCCTCTATCACCGCGATTTCCCCTCGCGCACCGCCGAGCGTTTTCAAAACTCCGGTCTCGCCCTGCAAAAACAAATCGAGATTTCGGCTCGGCACGCCGAGCACGCGCGAATGGAACATCGGGTCTATATAGTCAGGCCCGCATTTGAAGGCCTCCGCTGCCGTGCCGCGCTTTTTGAGCAGGGCAAGCAGAGCGCAGGTCAGCATGGTTTTCCCGCCGCCGGACTGCATGGCCGATATCATTATCCTCTTCATTCTCTGCTCCCCGTTATCAGAAACACCGGGTTCTGCGCCATCAGCAGGTGGAGACTGCCCGCGCTCTTCGTGCGCGAGACGGATATCTGAGTTACCTCAACCGTAAGTCCTCGCTCCGCCATGGATTTTACCGCCGCAGACAGCGTCTCTATCGCGATGGCGGAGACGCATATGCGCGCGTCCGGGTTCTTTTTAAGCGCAAGCGCGATTATCGCGTCAAGCTCGCCGCCGCTGCCGCCGATGAACACCGCGTCCGGCGCGGGCAGGGCTTCAAGCGCTTCGGGCGCGCGCCCCTCGACAAGCTCCATGCGCCACGCACGAAATTTTTCCCGGTTTTCGCGAATGAGCGCGCAGGCCGCCGCCTTTTCCTCCACGGCGTAAACCCGCTTCGCGCAGAGCGCGAGCTCAACGCTCACGCTGCCCGTGCCCGCGCCGACATCCCAGCACACATCCGTTTTTCGCACCGCGAGCTTTGAGAGCGCGGCAGCGCGCACCTCCTGCTTCGTCATCGGAATCTCCGCGCGGATAAACTCCGCGTCCGGGATGCCGGGCGTGCGCTCGCACCAGAGCGGCGCCGGAGCGCACAGCATGACGTTCAGCGGTGCAAACTCCCGCGCCGAAAACTCCTCCGCCGTGCCGACGTATATCCGCTCACTCCCGGTGCCGAGATTTTCGCCCACGGTCGCAGAAAGCTTTCCAAGTCCCGCGCGGCAAAGCTCCTCGCACAGCGCGGCGGGCCCCTTCGCCCCGGAGGTGAGAAACAGCGTCTTGCGCCCCCCACAGACCGCGTCCACCGCGTCGCAGTCCCTGCCATGCGCGGAGACAAGCTGCCAGTCCTGCCACGCACTCTTAAGCGCCGCCGCCATGAGCTGTACGCTCGATATGCCGGGGATAATCTCCGCGCTCAGCCCCTCGCGCGAGAGTGCTGTCAGCAGTGACGCTGCGCCCGAATAGAAGCCCGTGTCGCCGCTGAACACGACGCAGACGCGCTCACACCCGGCGCTTTTTATTACATTTATAATATCATCTGTCCGAACGGCGGGTCGCTTTTGCGCTTTTGCGTCAAGCGTATCCAGAACGCGCTGCGCGCCGATAAGCAGCTCGGCGCTCTCTATGGCGTTTTTTGCCCTGAGCGTCAGGTCGCCGGTGCCGACAAGTGTAATTTTCATAGTCTTTTCCTTACAAAATGCAGTATTTCTTCCATACTTTCACCGACATCTTTTGGCCGGCGAATGACTATCGCCTCCGCGCCGCATGTTCTCGCCGCCGAAAGCTTCTCATCGAAGCCGCCCGCCGCGCCGCCGTCGCGCGTGACGATGAAGCGGATGGCATACTGCTCAATGGTCGCCTCGTTCATCTTCTGCGTAAACGGGCCCTGCATCGCAATGATGTGCTTGTGCGGTATGCCCGCCGCCTCGCAGAGAGACAGGCTCTCGTGCGTCGGCAAAATGCGGACAAAAAGCCGCTCCGCGCCGAGGGGGGCATACTCCCCGACGGTCTTTGACCCGGTCATCAGCAGCACATTCCCCTCGCGCTCTTTCAAAAATTCAACCGCCGAAGCCGTGTCGTCTACGAGCGTACAGCCCTCCGGCGCGCTCTGTTCGCGCAGAAGCCTGCGGTGCTCAACGCCGGTCTCCCTGCAAGCGGCGGATATATTCGCGGAGACGGCGGTGGAATAGGGGTGCGTCGCGTCGATACAGAGGTCAAAGCGCCGAAGCAAGGCCGCCATCTCTTTGGCGTCCAGCCGCCCGACAAGCACCTCGGCGCCTTCAATGCCTGAAAGCTCCTCCGCGCCGAGCGGCGTTGCGACGCTCACGGCAACCTCCGCACCGAGCGCGCACAGATTTGATGCCAGCACTCGCCCCTCCTCCGTGCCGCCGAAAACGAGAATTTTCATTCTCTCTCCCTCCGCTCACCGATGGCGTAGCCGCGCGGCGTGACCATCGCGCCGAGGATATTTTTCGTCGCTGAGTTGCCGACGAACACGGTCGTGAACATATTGAGCTTTTCCTCCCGAAGTTCACCGAGCGTCAGCACGCGGGAAGTCTCACCCTCGCGGCCGATGTTCTCCACCCAGCCGCAGACGGTGTCCGCCGGACGGACTTCGAGCAGGATATCGCAGGCCTTTTGCAGATAGTCCGCGCGTTTGCGGGAGGAGGGGTTATAGATCGCGATGGCAAAGTCGCCCTCCGCTGCACATCTCAGACGCTTTTCAATGAGCGGCCACGGCGTCATCAGATCCGAAAGCGACACGACGCAGAAATCGTGCGTCAGCGGCGCCCCCAGCACCGCCGCCCCGCTCAGCGCCGCCGTGACGCCGGGGACGACCTCTATCTCCGCGCCGGGGTATTCCGGCAAAAGCTCGTACAGCGGCCCCGCCATGCCGTAAACCCCCGCGTCGCCGGAGCACACCATGGCGACCTCCCTGCCGCTCTGCGAGAGCTCAAGCGCTTTGCGGCAGCGCTCGATCTCGCGCGTCATGGGCGTGGTGAAAAATTCCTTATCGGGAAAAATGTCCCGCACGAGGTCAATATAAGCGGTGTACCCGCACAGCACCTCCGCGCGCGAAAGCGCCTCGCGTGCCTGCGCGGTGAAGTACCGTGCGTCTCCGGGGCCGATTCCGACAACATACAGCA
>CAMEHJ010000036.1 GCA_945917385.1 uncultured bacterium | reverse complement strand
GGCCTGTGCAGCTTCTACGCCGAGCGCAACGGCATCATCGTGACCTATATGTAATTTTAGCCCCCGCAACTTTACAAAAATCGCAGGGGGTTTGTGCTGTTTGTGCGTGGGCGGGGGCTGAAAAGCCGAAGGAAAAGTACAAAGAAACCAGCTTTTCAAGCAGATTATTTTATAATGCCCGCCGCCGTGTTGACGGGGCAAGGGAGAGATGGTATGATGGAATATAAAAGGAAAAGTTTTCCTCGTCTGACAAAACGATTTATAAGAGAGGTGCCGAATATGACAAAGAAGCTTCTGTCGCTTCTGCTGTGTATGATTATGCTGCTCGCCCTCTGCGGCACGGCCTTCGCGGACGCGCCTATCGAATGGGAGATCAGCAAAAAGGGCGTGCTGACCATATCGGGCGACGGCGAGCTGCCGGACTACTCGTATGTCGCGCCGCCGTGGGAAAGCAGGAGAAAGGAGATCAAGTCCGTCGTTGTGGAGGAGGGCGTTACAAGCATCAGCCCGAACACCTTCCAGTACTGCACGAACCTCAAAACCGTTACCCTACCGAGCACGCTGAGAGAGCTTGGCAAGTATGCGTTTTATAAGTGCTCCTCGCTTAAAAGCGTCGTCATGCCAGAATCAATGGACTATATCGGCAAAAACTGCTTTGATGAGTGCAGAAAGCTTGAGGAGATCGTGATCCCCTACGGCATAGAGGAGATACCGGAAGCGGCGTTTGCAAACTGCATGGCACTGGAGAGCGTCACGATTCCCGTCACGGTGGAGGAGATCGGCCACTCCGCGTTCATAAACTGCACCAAGCTCAAGACCGTTTACTACTCCGGCAGCAGCGCCGACTGGGCGGAAATAGAAATTGACAAGCAGAACAAGTCTCTCACCAATGCATCTTTCCACTCCGGGTCAAAGTCTGCCCCGACGGACAGAAACTGTGTCGTTGACGTCTGTGCGGTTTCTGAGGAGACCGTCTGCCTGATGTCGGACGGAACGGTGAAGGCCGCGGGAGGAAACAGTATAATAAACGAGGGCGTGCGCGGCTGGACAGATATTTCGTCCATTTCCGCGAGCAATGACCACGTCGTGGGCGTGAAGTCGGACGGTACCGTGCTTGCAATCGGAGATAACTGGAGTGGGCAGTGCGACGTGGGCACATGGCGCAACATTACCGCGGTTTCAACCTGCGGCAGCGGCACTCTCGGACTGCGCAGCGACGGCACGGTCGTGTTTACCGGCGAACTCCCGTGGCAGGACGATGCGGATGTGCAGAAGAATATCTCCACATGGAAGAACGTAAAAAAGATACAGGCGGTCGCCTGCGGAGAAGGCCGGTATATTTTCGGCGTCACGGAGGACGGACGCGTATACGGCGGCTCCCCCTGTGACAGTTGGGAAAGCATTGCCGACCTGCACAGCAGCGGCTGGCTCACGCTTGGGCTAAAGAAGAACGGAACCGTTGTGCCGGCAGGGACGGATTACAATGTCGTTTACAGCGACGTCAGCACATGGACGGACGTGGCGCGCGTTTACGCCGGGGACACCAAGGCGCTGGCGGTGAGGAAGGACGGAACGGTTCTTTTCTCGAACGGTGCTATCCCGGAGGAATACAGGAGAGAGCTTGCCGAATGGCGAGATATCAAGGAGCTTTACAATGTGGACGACGCCATTATCGGACTGAAGAAGGACGGCTCCGTTGTCATTGTCAGTACGCCAAGAAAATACCCGACGCTTGACGAGGCCGCGATAAAGCAGGTCGCGGCGTGGACGGACATAGAAAAAATATCCGTAAGCAACACCCACGCGGTGGGGCTGAAAAAGGACGGTACCCTCGTCTTTGCGGGCGACAACAGCCAAGGACAGTTCAATATTACATAAGAAAAACATAATCAGCCCCGGCTGCGGTTTGCAGCCGGGACTTTCAATTATCTTATTTCCGGCGCCTGACGGCTCCGAGCGCTTTTGACAGCTCCATAACCGGAAGCGGAACGAAAATCAGACCGAGACTCTGCAAATACAGTTCTCCGGGCAGCACCAGCAAACCGAAGGCTGTGCGCAGCGGCGTGAACAGAACCGCAGCGACCAGAGCGACGGAAACCAAAGCCGCCCGGTTTAGCATACGGTTTGAAAAGACTCCGATTTTGAACAGGGAGTGCTCCGAGCGCATATTGAAGGACTGAACGATCTGCGACAGCGCCAGAACCATAAACGCCATTGTCCTGCCGCCCTCGACAGAGCCGGTCTGAATCTCACCGAGCCGGAAGGCCGCGAGCGAAAGCAGTCCGAACATAAAGCCCTGAAGGATGATGCGAAGTCCCATACCGTGGGCAAACAGGCCCTCGTTCTTCGGCCTTGGCTTCCTCTTCATCACATCCGGCTCCACCGCTTCCATGCCGAGCGCGATTGCGGGCAGACTGTCCGTTACGAGGTTTATCCACAAAAGCTGCATACTGATAAGCGGCGACTTATGCCAGAGCAGCATTGCGGCAAAAACCAGAACCACTTCCCCGATATTTGTCCCCAGCAGGAAACCGACGACCTTGCGTATATTGGCGTATATCCCACGCCCCTCACGGACGGCCTCGACAATCGTTGCAAAGTTATCGTCCGTCAGCGTCATGTCGGCTGCGCCCTTGGCGACGTCCGTCCCGGTGATGCCCATGGCGCAGCCGATGTCCGCCGCCTTGAGCGCCGGAGCGTCGTTGACGCCGTCGCCGGTCATGGAGACGATACGCTCTTTACGCTGCCACGCCTTCACAATACGGATTTTGTTTTCGGGCGATACACGGGCATAAACGGAGATGCGCTCCACCTGTTCGTCCAGCTCCCTGTCCGTCATTGCGTCAAGCTGAGGCCCGGTAATCGCCAGATCTCCCTCCTCCAGAATCCCCAGCTCTTTTGCAATGGCGGAAGCGGTCACGACGTGGTCGCCGGTGATCATAACCGGCTTTATTCCGGCACCCCGGCATACCGCGACTGCGTTGCGCACCTCAGGCCGGGGCGGGTCGATCATGCCCACCAGACCGACAAGGGTAAGTCCGTTTTCCAGCTCTTCGGATGTGGGTTCGTCCGGCACACGGTCTATCTCCTTGCAGGCGATCGCGAGAACGCGCAGCGCGCTCTCGCTCATGGCCTCTGTGATACGCCCGGCGGTATCCGTATCACCGCCGGTACAGCGCAGAGCCAGAACGTCAAAGGCGCCCTTGACGATCACGATGTTTTTCCCGTCCATCCGGTTCACGGTGGTCATCAGCTTCCTATCGGAATCGAAGGGGAGCTCCGCGAGGCGCGGATATTTTTTGGTCCGCTCGGATTCGGGCATGGCGGTTCTGTGGGCTGCCAGCACAATGGCGGTCTCCGTGGGGTCGCCGATGTGCCGCTCCTCGGTTTCGGAAAACACCACGGAGCCGTCACAGCAAAGCGTGCCAAGCGACAGCAGGCGCCGTATCTTCTCCGTGTTCTGCCCGGATATGCTCTCAGTCTCATCCATTCCGTCCACCCATGCCTTTACCAGGGTCATGCGGTTCTGGGTCAGCGTTCCCGTCTTGTCGGAGCATATGACCGAAGCGCTGCCTAAGGTTTCCACCGCCGGCAGGCTGCGTATGATGGCGTTCTTTTTAACCAGACGCTGCACGCCTATGGACAGGACGATGGTCACAATGGCGGGCAGACCCTCCGGGATAGCGGAGACGGCCAGCGAAACGGCGGTCATGAAAATCTCGATTGCCGGGATGCCGTTTGCAAGCCCGACGACGAAAATGACGGCGCAGGCTGCCAGAGCCAGAACGCCGAGGTATTTTCCGAGCTGCGCAAGCTTTGCCTGCAGCGGCGTCTGCCCCTGTTCCTCGCTCTCCAGCAAATCCGCGATCTTTCCCATTTCCGTGTCCATTCCGGTGGCGGTGACAACGGCGGCGGCCGTACCGTAGGTGACGGAGCAGCCGGAAAAGACCATGTTGCAGCGGTCACCCAGAGGCGCGTTTTCGTCAACAACGGCGGACGCGTCTTTTTCGGAGGGAACCGATTCGCCGGTCAGGGCAGACTCCTCGCTTTTCAGGCTTACGCTGCGCAGAAGCCTTGCGTCCGCGGGCACAAAATCACCCGCCTCCAGCAGGATAATGTCACCGGGCACCAGCTCGGCGGCGTTGATAAGGGCTTCTTTCCCGTCCCGGATCACTCTGGCGTGGGGAGCGGAGAGACCCTTCAGCGCTTCCAGCGCCTTTTCCGCCCTGCTCTCCTGAATAACGCCCATAACGGCGTTAAGAATCACGATAAGCAAAATCAGAACCGGCTCAAAGAACTCGCCGGGGTCGCGCTCCAGACAGGCGATGACAAAAGAGACTGCCGCCGCGGCCAGCAGAATCAGTATCATGACATCCTTAAACTGGTCGATAAAGCGCTGTAAATAGCTTTTTTTCTTCTTTTCACGCAGCTTGTTCTCGCCGAAGCGGGAGCGTTTTTCCGCAATCTGCTCCGAATTGAGTCCGCGTGACTGGTCGGAGTCCAGCTCCCGTATGACAGTTTCGCGTGTACTGTGGTGCGCCGTCATAATAGCCCTCCCTCAGAGTTGGTCCTTATCGGCATATCGGCTGCCGAACTGACTTTCAACGGACGATTCCTTTTCCGCCCGGCTGTACCTATTATATGAGACTGTCAAAAAACCATACTCCCCTGCCGCAATCGGCGCGGCAGGGGAGTATGGGGGAACAGGAGCTGCCCTGACGCTCAATAAGCTCTGCGGCGGATATCAATTACCCGGCTTGACCGGCGTCTGAGGCTTGTTCAAATCGTTTTTAAGCAGGCGATACAGCGCGGCCGCAATCGGCACGCCCAGCAGCATTCCCGCAATTCCCATGATCCCGCCGCCGACGGTAACTGCCGCCAGAACCCAGATCGCGGGCAAACCGAGAGAGGAGCCGACCACCTTCGGATAAATCAGGTTGCCTTCCGCCTGCTGCAGAACAACAAGGAAAACGATGAAAATAATTGCCTTTACCGGGGATACGGAGAAAACCATCAATGCGCCGACAGCGCCGCCGATATAAGCCCCGGCAACCGGAATAAGCGCGGTAAAGGCGGTAAGCGCGCCGATCATTGTGGCATACGGCAAACGCAGAAACAGCATTCCCAAGGTGCAGAGCGTTCCGAGAATGACGGCCTCCACACACTGACCCACTATGTACCGGCTGAAGCAGTCGTCCAGTACACGCAGAACGTAGGTGATATTTTCGTACCACGCGGGGCGCAGGTACCGGCGCATCAGGCGGCTGCACTGTCCGGCCAGCCTATCCTTGCCGAGCAGCAGATAAAACGAGAATATCAGCCCCACAAGAGCGGTAACAATACCTGAAAAGACCGAGGAGAGCGCACTGAGTACGGCGTTGACAAGGGTTCCCGCGCCGGACAGCACAAGGTCGATAAGCTGCCCGATTTTCGACTGCCAATCGGTCCCGCTCAGCGATGCCGCGATATCCTCCGGGAGAAGATGGAGCCGCGCCAGCATATTGAAGAGAGACTCCAAGGCCGCGGGCAGGGCAGAGATTATCACGCTCACACAGGAGACCAGCTCCGGAACGATAAGGTCAATAACCAAAGTCACAGCAATAACCAGCGTCAGAAACGCCGCGGCCATACAGACGGCTCTGCGGCTTTTCGCGGCAAAGCCTGTCACGGCCTTCGGGAAATAGTGCCGTTCATAAAAGCGCATCAGGATATTTACGGGATAGGCGATGACACAGCCCACCACAAGCGGTGTGGCCGCGCTCAGGGCGGTGGAGAGGAGCGATGCCGCGCTCGGCCAATACAGTATGCACAAATACAGAAGAAAAACGCTGACCCCGATTTTTATACAGGTCTTCCATTCCAGCTTCATACCGTTTTGTTGTCCTCCGTGTTCTCAAAGTCGTGCAGTGGCGCAGCCGGTTTCTCTTTTCGCGTGTTTATGATCAGAGAAACGACGTCGAATACCGCCTCGACGATCAGGGAGATGCCCGTGAACATCCAGAGGATCGCGGACGAGGCAAAAGGATTATTCAAAACCAGAATTGCACAGACAATGGATATGGCCGCGCTGATTGCCGCGAGAAACCATTTTTTCCTCTTCATGCGCAGCATATCAAAGGTCCACTGAATCTTGCCCAGACCCGCAATCAAAATGCTGATGCCGTAAATCACGGAAAGCACCGGGAAGGTCATTATAAACCAGTAGGAACGAAACACGCAGAACGCGCCGGCAGCGATTAGAACCAGACCCTTCAGCAAGCTCCGCGACGCGGCGCCCGCGAGCGCATCCATACGGAAATAGCCGACCGCGCTGCCGATTCCCATAAGCAGAAGGACAACTCCAAAGGATACGATGATCCCCGTTGTAAACGCTATCGGATCAAGCAAAAGCAGAATACCGACAACGGCTTCAAAGACGCACATCAAAATGCTGCCTGCCTTTTCTTTCAGAGCCTTCATGACATTCTCTCCTTAAATTCATATTAAAATATCTGCAAAGTAAAAGCATTTAATACATCAGGATTATTATACCATACACCTGTCGAAATAACAACAGGCGTCATGACTGTGCCGTTGAAATAAGCACACTCCAATGGGACAGCAGCGGAAAACCGCTCCGAGCTTTAACGCCGTTCTGAGAGCCGTGCGCCAAATTGACAGCTCAAAAATTTTATCGTATTATACAAATGGTGGACTAAAAAGAGCAGTCCGACAAAGGGTGTATTCTCTTAGTTTTATGGGATAAGACAGGGGACAGAAAATGTACGAACCCAGGAATCAGCGCCGAACGATGACAAAACGGCTCCTGAAAGAGAGCCTGATCGAACTTCTGAAGGAAAAGGATATCAGGAAAATCAATATTACGGAGCTTTGCCGTGCCGCCGGCGTCAACCGCACGACCTTTTATTGCCACTACTCCAATCAATATGATGTGCTCAAGGATATGGAAAATACAATGCTTCGGGAGCTTCAGGCAATCATTGACCGGTATCGGTCCGATGACAGGGCGAAGCTGCCCGAGATGATGGAAGCGATTTGTGACTGCCTTAAAGAAAATCCTGAGGTCTCCAAAGCCGTGCTGGAAAACAACGGAATCGAGTCCGAGTTTGCTTCCGCGCTGTTTCGGACCCCGGCAGCGCGCCGTTTCGCCGCCGCCCACCTGCCGGCGCACTATGACGAGACCGACCGTGAATTGCTGATGCTCTGTTTTTCCAAAGGCGGGTACAGCCTGATTCGACAATGGCTGGTTTATGACCTGCCCAAATCATCTAAAGAGATCGCCGGGTTGATCTGTGAGATCACGACCAAAGACCGGACGGCTTCTCCGTCCGGGACGCCGGATTGAAAAAGACAGGTCAATTTCTATAAAATCAGAAAATTTTTGTTGAAAACAGAAAATGATTGTCTGTTTCGCGCATTGACGTTTTCCGGCCGCGTGGTGTATAGTTTCTGCATCGTAAAGGCAAGGACGCCTGAGGTGAAAACCTCTCGGCGTCCTTGCCGTTTTTGCTTTGCGGCGGTATCCGGCATCGTGAAAAACCGCAAAGCCGGCGTTCATATGTTTTGAGGAGGGAAGAATATGTATTCATCTGTCAACACCATCTGGGTTATGATGGGGGCGGCGCTAATCACGGTCGTGTTTCTGGTTTTGAAGAAAACCATCGGCCTGCGCGTATCTGCCGAGGAGGAGCTCAAGGGACTGGACATCACGGAGCACGGTCTGCCCTCCGCTTACGGCGGCTTTGCCTTCGTTTATGACGATACCCCTGCCGACCTGATTGCCGAGGGCAGCGGAGCATCCCCCGTTAAGGAGGCTGTGCCTGTTGAGGTAGCCGCCTCCGTGCTGGAGCCCTCCGCGCCCGTGGGCGGCGTGAAGATGACCAGAATCGACATCCTCTGCAAGATGGAGTGCTTTGAGGCTTTGAAGCGCGCCGTGTTCGATATCGGCATCACCGGCATGACCGCCGCCAATGTCATGGGATGCGGCGAGCAGCGCGGCAAAACGGAAGGCTACTTCCGCGGCGCCAAGGTTGAGGCCACCATGCTGCCCAATATGCAGGTGTCCATCGTAGTCAGCAAGGTACCGGTTTCCCTGGTGGTGAATACCGCGCGCAAGGCGCTCTACACCGGCAATATAGGCGACGGCAAAATATTCATCTCCAATGTGGAGAACGTCGTCAAGGTCCGCACCGGCGAGCAGGGCTACGACTCCCTCCAGGACGAGGAGCAGCAAGATTAAAATAAAGGGGTCAGGCAGCACCTGACCCCTTTACTTAGTCCAACGAGAGTCGAACCCTCATCGGTTTTTACGGGCGGATTTCCGTCCGTACTTCGTTATTGCCCTTGCAAAGCCGGAAAGGCTTCACTGCGTGCAATGCCTCGTCCGGGCAAAAATCCGCTCCGTAAAAACTGCCTTGCACATTTGAG
>CAMEHJ010000035.1 GCA_945917385.1 uncultured bacterium | reverse complement strand
TAATTTGCAAACCCTACTCGCAGCCCGTCGCGGCGAAAAATATTATTCCCGGCGCACAAAACTTTCCATGTTGAAAATAACAGCCGTCCGGGTTAAAATATAAATGCAGAAATAACTGAAAAAGGAGAATCAGCGCGTGGAAGTCGGAATCAAGGGAATGATTGAATTAACGGTAAGCGATGCGGATACCGCGGCCGTCTACGGCAGTGGAAAGCTGGAGGTCTTTGCGACCCCGGCAATGATCGCGCTCATGGAGAAAACCGCGCTTGAGAGCGTTGCACCCTATCTCGATGAGGGCTGCGGCACCGTCGGCACTCTCATAAACGTCACGCATGACGCGGCAACGCCCGTCGGAATGAAGGTTCGCTGCGAAAGTACCCTCGTCGAAACGGACGGCAGAAGGCTTGTTTTCAAGGTGGAGGCTTTCGATGAATGCGGCAGGATCGGCGGCGGCACTCACGAGCGCTTTATAATCTTCAATGAGAAGTTTATGAAAAAAGTTCAGGCAAAAAAATCCTGAGCCGCATGAAAAAGACGATTGCTCCGCAGTCGTCTTTTCTATTTTAAAATAGTATTTCTAAACAGGCCCCCCTCGGCCACTAATAATTCAGTGCAGTAAATCGGTGTTGTTACAATAGTCAAAAAACGCAGGCTCAATTTTGTTATTACACCAAAGTTTTGTGCGTTTGGCGCAATTCTGTTGACATTCCCATGTGCGCTTGATATATTTTAATCGCATCCGGAAACGTTTCCGGCAACGTTTCCGGAGTTTTTTCCGTAAAATAATCTACAAAATTGGGAGATAAACGGCAAGGTGACGATAAAGGATATTGCCCGGCTCTGCGGCGTGAGCGTCAGCACCGTTTCCCGCGTTCTCAACAACCGCCCGGACGTCAGCGCAGAGGTTCGGGAAAAGGTTCTTGAGGCTGTGGAGAAATACGGCTACATACCAAATAACAGCGCCCGCGACCTTGTGCGCAGCCAGTCGGCAAATATCGGGGTCGTCGTGCGCGGCACGGGAAATCTCTTCTTTTCCGATATGCTTAAAACCGTCTCCGCAGAGATCGAGCGCAGCGGATACACCATGGTGCTGCACCAGATCAGCTCCGATGCTGACGAGGTCAAGGCCGGTGCCGTGCTTGAGCGTGAAAAAAAGCTCAAAGGTCTTATTTTTCTCGGCGGCCGTTTCGACCGCACCCCGGCGGAGCTTTCCTACATCGGCGTTCCTTATGTCTGCTGCTCGTTTACCAACTGCTTCGGCTCTCTGAATGAAAGCGACTATTCTTCCGTCTCGATAGACGACTATCAGACCGCCTACAAGGCGGTTGAGCATCTGATTTCTCTCGGTCACCGGCGCATCGCCGCGCTCGTGCCGAGCTGCACCGACCGTTCGATAAGCGAGCTGCGCTACAACGGCTATCGCGCCGCGCTGCATGACCACGGAATAGAATTTGACCCTTCGCTTGTGGTCGAGACCGGCGGCTGTTTTGAAATGCCCGAAACTTATGAATATATGTGCCGCCTCATCGACAGCGGTGAAAAGTTCACCGCTGTGTTCGCGCTGTCTGACACTACCGGTATCGCCGCGATGAAGGCGCTTCAGGACAAAGGGCTGAGAGTACCGGAGGACGTATCCGTTATTGCGATAGACGGGCTTCGCGTCTCGGAATACATCACGCCGACTCTGACTACAATGGTTCAGCCGGCCGACGAAATGGGCCGTGAAAGCGTGCGTATTCTAATCGGTATTCTCGAAAACGGCGCAGGTGCGCGGCATGTCTGTCTTGAGGCGGCACTGAGAGAGGGCGCCTCGGCAAAACAAATCTGATTTTCCTGCCGTAAGGCATGAAGATACCACCCCCCAAACGAGGGAAAATTTAATTAAGGAGATCACGAAAATGAAAAAGATCATCGCAATGCTGCTCGCGCTGGTAATGGTATTTGCCCTGTGCGCCTGCGGCCAGACCGCGGCTCCCGCAGCATCCACCGCACCCGCTGCCTCTGCCGCACCCGCATCCGAAGCCCCTGCAGTCAAGGGCTCCGTCTACTACCTCAACTTCAAGCCCGAAGCAGACGAGGCGTGGCAGAAGCTTGCCGCCTCCTACACCGAGCAGACCGGCGTTCCCGTAAAGGTTGTCACCGCAGCCGCCGGTACCTATGAAGAGACCCTCACCGCCGAGATGGACAAGAGCGAAGCTCCCACCATGTTCCAGGTCGGCAATCAGGGCGCCGTTGCAACCTGGGGCGAGTACTGCTACGACCTCACCGGCACCGACGTCTGGAACGAGATGACCACCGAAGCCTTTAACCTCACCGACGGCAACGGCTTCACCTACTCCATCGGCTACTGCTACGAGTGCTTCGGCATCATCGTGAACAAGGCTCTCCTTGAGAAGGCCGGCCACAGCATCGACGAGATCACCAACTTCGACTCCCTCAAGGCAGTTGCGGACGACATCCATGCCCGCGCAGCCGAGCTTGGCTTTGACGCTTTCTCCTCCGCAGGTCTGGACGGCTCCTCCAGCTGGCGCTTCTCCGGCCACCTTGCCAATATGCCTCTGTACTACGAGTTCACCGATGACGGCGTGACGGCACAGCCCGCTACTATCACCGGCGCATACCTTGACAACTTCAAGGCCATCTGGGACCTCTACATCACCGACTCCGCCACCACCGGCGCTGACCTTCTGACCGCTACCGGCGATGCCTCCGAGGCAGAATTCGGCAACGGCGAGGCCGTCTTCTATCAGAACGGCTCCTGGGAGTTTGCAAACCTCACCGAGAAGTTCGGCATGGATCCCGCAGACCTCCAGATGATCCCCATCTACTGCGGTGTTGAGGGCGAGGAAGAAGCCGGTCTCTGCTCCGGCACCGAGAACTGCTGGGCAGTCAACTGCGAGGCAGACGACGACGACATTCAGGCAACTCTCGACTTCATGAAGTGGGTCGTCACCTCCGAGGAAGGCACCACTATGCTCGCACAGCAGTTTGGTCCCTGCCCCTTCAAGTCCGCAAAGGCCCCCGCGAACGTATTCTTTGCCGATGCAAACAACCTCACCGCTGAGGGCAAGTACGTTGTCACGTGGGCATTCAACTACACTCCTGCGGTCGACAACTGGCGCGCAGCCGTTGTTGACGCTCTCGGTCAGTACACCGCCGGCACCGGCGCCTGGGACGCTGTCGTCTCCGCATTTGTTGACGGCTGGGCGACTCAGTACGCGGCAGAGCACGCCTGATTTATCGGGAAGCATCTGAAAATATAAATAAGTAATCCTCACCATAAGGGCGAGCGAAAGCTCGCCCTTATGACGATTGTTATCCCCCCGAAAAGAAGGCTCTGCGGGTACTTCCAAGGCTTTGGAGGCAGCCGCAGGTCCCTCTTGAAAAAAATAAAGGGAGGAAAAACGAAATGAACAATCAAAAGAAAACAGGCCCCGGAAAGGCGCTGCGCGTCGTGCTGATTATTCTCGGCGCGCTGATGGCACTTGTCGGGGTGCTCAGCGCGTCCGGAGACATGGATAAGCTCTTCGAGGCCGTGGGCATCGGCGGCGGGCTGCTCGGCTTTGCCAAATCGATGGAGGATCTGCCCGTCTGGGACAACACCACGCTTGCGCTGGTGGGGCTGCTGATCATCGGCGGCGTACTCAACGGTGTGGAGTGTAAAAAGCACGACGGCAGCACGCTCAACTCCAAGCTCATCCGCCGTCCCGTACAGCGGCTGTACCTTGTGTTCCTCGCGCCCACGTTTGCGGCCTTCTATCTCGGCTCTCTCTATCCCTTTGCAAAGGGTATCTTTCTGTCGTTCTGCCGCTTCAAGACGACGAGCAAGTGGACATGGGTCGGCTTTGACAACTATGTCAGCGCTTTCAGCGACTCCTCCTTTGCCCATGCGTTCTGGTTCACTGCGCTGTTTGCCATTGTCTCACTGATAGTCATAAACGTGCTGAGCTTTGCCGTGGCCTATGCGCTGACGCGCGGCATCCGCGGTACGAACCTTTTCCGCACGGTGTTTTTCATGCCGAACCTCATCGGCGGCATAGTGCTGGGCTACATATGGGCGATGATTTTCGACGGTATTCTTCTGCGCTACGGCACCTCCATCCTGCTCAAGAGTGAGTACGGCTTCTGGGGACTTCAGATTCTGATGGCATGGCAGCAGGTGGGCTACATGATGATAATTTACATTGCGGGGCTTCAGTCCGTGCCGGAGGATATCCTTGAAGCGGCAAGGATAGACGGCGCAAACGGCTGGCAGACGCTCTTCAAGGTCACCATTCCGAACGTCATGCCGTCAATCACCATCTGCACCTTCCTGACGCTGACAAACTCCTTCAAGCTTTTTGACCAGAACATCGCGCTCACGGAGGGGCGCCCGTTCATTCAGTCGGCGGGTCAGACTATAAAGACCACGGAAATGCTTGCCCTCAATATCTATAACTCCTTCTACCAGAGCACGACCAACCGCGGCGTCGGACAGGCGAAGGCCGTCATATTCTTCGTCCTTGTTGCCGCAATAAGCATACTTCAGCTCTCATCCAGCAGGAAAAAGGAGGTTCAGCAGTAATGGCAGAATTGAACAAGAACCAGTCGAAGCGGCTGAATAAAAGCGACCGGAACAAGCTTATACTTACGGTCATCTTCGCGTTTATCGCGGTGTTTTACCTCGCGCCGATTTTTCTCGTTCTCATAAACTCCTTCAAGGCCAACGCCTACGTCAATACCGCGCCCTTTGCCATGCCGAACGAGCAGAGCTATGTCGGCGCCGCAAACTACGCAAAGGGCATGACCTTCGGCAGCTATCCCTTCATCAAGTCCGTGTGCTACAGCCTTCTTATCACCGTCGTGTCCTCGGCGCTCATTCTCCTGTGCACCTCCATGGCGGCGTGGTATATCTCCCGCGTGGGTACGCTGTTCAGCAAGATAGTGTTTTATCTGTGCGTGTTCTCGATGGTCGTGCCTTTCCAGATGGTCATGTTCAACCTCGCCAGAACCGCCGACGTGCTCAAGCTGAACTCCCCGTGGACGATCCCCGTCATATACCTCGGCTTCGGCGCGGGACTTGCGGTGTTCATGTTCTCCGGCTTTGTCAAGAGCATACCTCTTGAAATTGAGGAAGCCGCCGCCATAGACGGCTGCGGCCCCCTGCGCACCTTCTTCTGCGTCGTTCTGCCGATGCTCAAGCCCACTCTTATCTCCGTGGGCGTGCTTGAGATCATGTGGATTTGGAACGACTATCTCCTCCCCTACCTCGTACTGGACAGGAAGCAGTATATGACCATCCCCATTCACATCCAGTACCTCAAGGGCAGCTACGGCTCTGTTGACATGGGCGCTACCATGGCGCTTATCATGCTGAGCATTGTCCCCGTAATCGTATTCTACCTGACCTGCCAGAAGCACATTATCAAGGGTGTTGCCGCCGGTGCCGTCAAGGGCTAAACTGATATAAAGCGAGTGATCCTTATGAACCGCAGCAGCGGAATCCTCATGGCCATGAGCAGCCTCCCCTCAAAATACGGTATAGGCACCATGGGCAAAAGCGCATATAAATTCGTCGACTTTCTCCGTGACTCCGGGCAGAAATACTGGCAGCTTCTGCCCCTCTGTCCCACGAGCTACGGCGACAGTCCCTACTCCTCCTTCTCCACCTTCGCCGGGAACCCGTATTTCATAGACTTTGAGCTTTTAGTCAGGGATAAGCTTCTGAAAACCACGGAGTTTTCGGATATGGACTGGGGTACTGATGAGACAAGGGTCGATTACGGAAAAATCTATCAGCACCGCTTTGACGTTCTGCGCATCGCCTATGGGCGCGGGAAGGAGTGCTGCTCTGCCGAGATCGAGGAATTTCGCCGCGGCAACGCATGGGTAGAAAACTATGCGCTGTTCATGGCGCTGAAATCACATTTCGGCATGGTGAGCTGGACTCAATGGCCGGAGGACGATATCCGCCGTCATGAGCCTGCCGCTGTCGAACGATACCATGCAGAACTTGCCGACGAAGTGAATTTCCATGTGTTCATGCAGTTTTTGTTCTTCCGTCAGTGGAGCGCGCTTCGCAGCTACGCCCATGAACAGGGCGTGCAGTTTATCGGTGATTTGCCGATATACGTCGCGCTCGACTCCGCCGACGTGTGGAGCGAATCGAGGTTTTTCCAGCTTGACGAGGACAACGTACCGACAGAGCTTGCCGGCGTTCCGCCCGACAACTTCACGGCCGACGGTCAGCTATGGGGCAACCCCCTGTACGATTGGGACGCCATGCGCGCCGACGGCTTTGGCTGGTGGATACGCCGCATAGACGGCGCAAGGAAGCTGTATGACGTTATCCGGATCGACCATTTCCGCGGCTTTGAGAGTTATTGGGCGGTCCCCTACGGCGCCTCCACCGCGATGAACGGGCGCTGGCGTCCGGGACCAGGGATGGAGCTTGTCGGCAAACTGCAAAGCTGGTTTCCCGATCTGCGCCTTATTGCCGAGGACCTGGGCTATGCTACCCCCGAAGTCAGAAAGCTTTTGGACGACTCCGGCCTGCCGGGAATGAAAATTCTGATGTTCGCTTTCGACTCTCACAGGGATTATATCTATCTACCGCATCTCTGTGAGCATAACAGCGTGTGCTACATAGGCACCCACGACAACGATACCGTCAACGGCTGGCTCAAAGGTCTTGACCGACGTGAGCGCGACTTTGCCCGCAGCTATATGCACATCACCGGGGATGAGGGCTGGTGCTGGGGTCTCATCCGCACCGGTATGAGTACCGTCTCAGACCTGTTTGTGGTTCAGATGCAGGACGTGCTTGAGCTTGGGGGTGAGTGCAGGATGAACGTTCCCGGCACTCAGACCGGCAACTGGCAGTGGCGTATGCGTCCCGGCGCGATAAACAAGGCTCTTTCAAAAAAGCTAAGAAAGCTTACCGAGACCTACGGACGGGCTTAATATCGAAACCCGCTTTTCGGAACAGTTCCGAAAAGCGGGTTTTATTCTTAAATTAACAGGCATATTCACTCAGCGCTCCGCGCAGTCAAGGCAGATCGCCTCTCCGTCTACAATGCGCAGAAACGACTCAACGCAGGTCTCCCCACAGCGCGGGCATTTCATGCTCTTCTGTTTTTTGAATACATCCGGCGGCGCAGTGAAGCGAACAGGAGTCTGCTCAAACACCTCGTCAAAGGGCGCTTCGAGGATAAATTCCTTCTGCTCGTCGCGGCTCATCCCCTCCGGGCGGTCTTTGACGATGAGGCGGACACTTTTCCCACTCTCGCGGTCGTAGAAATTGAACGCCGTTTTCCCCCGCTCGCGCACCTCAAGATTCTTTCCGCCGAGCGTCGCACCGAAAACTGCCTGTATGCCGTCAAGGTAGCAGGCGCGGTTTTCCGCAATGCAGTAGAGATTGTGGCTCTTCTTCTGGGGTTCGAGAATCCGAAGCGCCTCCACCGACGCTCTTACGCCGATGGCAAGTCCGGGGCAATAATGCCCGTGCAGCTCTCCCGCCTTTTTAAACAGCTCTTTTATCATATCCGTTCCTCCGTTTTCCAGTATATCCAAGCGACCCTTGTGTTGACGCAGTCGGCAACTCTGCCCTCAGCGCCGTACTTTTCCGTAATTATGTCGTGTATTCTGCTTTTAAGCTCCTCACCGCTTGCGTCGTCCATGAAATAGTTTCGGTTCATATACTCTGCCATCTCTTTGGCGCTTCTCTCGTCCGCCCAGTTGTAGTCAACATACTCGATATTCGGCGTAAATCCGGCGTCCCTCACGGCATTGAGCATATCCTCGCAGTCGAGTTTGAGAGAGCGCTCAAACCTGCTCTTCGGCGTGAGCCCCGCAGCGGTCATAAGCTCGTCGCGGAGCGGCTGCTGCCAGTCGTAAAAGCGGGCGATAAAGCACCAGCCGCGGGTAATACTGCTCATCTTTCTCACCGTTTCGCGGTCATGGATAGCAGGCGACATGGTGGATATCGCAAAGTCAAAGCCGCGTGCGAACGCCCGTTCTTCACCCGTTATCTCATTGAAATCGCAGCATACCGCCGTCCACGGTGTCGTGAATCGCGCCATGTTTTCCTTCGCGTGGCGAATCATCTCCTGCGAGATATCCGTCAGCGTGACATCGCAGCCGAGGCTTGCAAGGTATGTTCCGTATTTGCCCACGCCGCAGCCTATGTCGATAACTCTGCACCCCGGAAAAAGCATCCCCTTTTCCTGCCAGAAGCGGAGAAGCCGCGCGTTATATTGGTTTATGCCGAGCTTGAAAACGTCCTGATAATTCAGCGCCGCATCGTCCCATTTTTGCTTTTCGTTTTTGGATACGTACATTCAATCGCCCTCGTGCATAATAACGACATCCACGCCGTGAAGCTTTTCAATGTAGGCGTGCATCCCGTAGACCGGGAAGATATTCTCGTCGGTCAGAACACTCTTGTCGCCGTAGATAAACACCTTACCGTCCTTCATAAGCAGAAACTTATCGCAAAACCTCATCGCC
>CAMEHJ010000034.1 GCA_945917385.1 uncultured bacterium | reverse complement strand
ATCCTCCGCTGTAAATAAGCTCCCATAAGGCGCTCTTTGCCGGCTTAAACAGCTTTCTCAGCGGCAGAGAGCATATAAGTCCCAGCGGGATGAACAGATATGAGCGCGTAATGCTTATCTCGCTTGCGAACATATCGAGCCATCGCGTCGCGTGCGGCGTGAACATCATTCTGAGCGCAAGCGCCATCTGCGAAAAGTCGGTAAGATTGAAAATGACCCAGCCGACATTCACAATTATAAATGTATAAAGCCACGACAAAGCCTTCGGAAGCTTTTCGATATACCGGCCGAGCCACAGCTTCTCGGCAATCAGCAGCACCCCGTAGTAAAGTCCCCACAGGATAAAGTTCCACTCCGCCCCGTGCCAGATACCCGTCAGCATCCACACCACCATGATGTTTCTGAGCCACTTGGCTTTTCCGACCCTGTTGCCGCCGAGCGGGATATAAACATAGTCCCTGAACCACGAGGAAAGTGAGATGTGCCAGCGCCGCCAGAATTCGGTTATCGAGCGGGAGATATAGGGGTTATCGAAGTTTTCAAGGAAGTGAAAGCCGAACATACGCCCGATGCCTATCGCCATGTCGCTGTACCCGGAGAAGTCGAAATAAATTTGCAGCGTGTACGCCAGAGCCGCGACCCAGTACATCGCCGTGCCGTACACCGCGGGATCTCCCGCGTAGATTATCTCCGCTGTCATTGCGACATTGTTTGCAATGATGACCTTCTTTGCAAGCCCTATGATAAAGCGCTTCAGACCGTAGGAGAATTCGTCAAGCGTCTCATGCCGGTTGACGATCTCATTCTGCACCGTCTCATACCGGACGATGGGGCCCGCGATAAGCTGTGGGAAAAAGCTGACATACAGCAGCAGGTATACGGGGTTTTTCTGCACGCTGACCTTGCCCATGTAGAGGTCAAAAACGTAGGAAAGAATCTGGAAGGTGTAGAAGCTTATGCCGATGGGCAGGACGATTTCCCTGACACCGAAGCTTCTGCCGAACAGCAGCTCAAGATTTCTCACCGAGAAGTTCAGATACTTGAAAACGAAAAGGCTGGAGAGCAAAAGCGCCGTGGTAATGACAAACACTATTTTGCGCGCGCGGCTCTTCCCCTGCCGCGAGAGCCTGTCAATGGCAAGTCCGCCGGTGTAGGCCACAGCGACCGCCGCTAAAATCAGCGCGAGAAATTTCGGCCCGCTGCCCCATGCGTAAAACACCAGCGACGCGAGCAGAAGCACCCCGTTTCTGTACTTCCGGTTCGGGCAGAGAAAATATAAAATTACCGTCAGCGGAAAAAACATAAAAAGAAACGCCGAGCTGCTGAATACCATACTGTCCTCCGAAAATTACTCCGAAATTGCGAATTGCTCGTCCCCGAAGCCTAAGAGTGTGCCCATGAACAGGACCTTATCAATGTCGTATTTTTCCAGATACTCCGTAAATTCGTCCTGCGTGACCGGGCTGTTCCGACCGTCTATAAGCACCGTCCTGTGAAAATGCGACGCGAGCAGCTTCAGCACTGCATGAGAAAATGAGTCTCCGACAATGAGCAGGTTCTCCCCCGACTCATTGCCTGTATCAATGACTACCTCATTGAAGTTGTTTCCGTAGAAGTTCATATAGGATATCTTCCCACCGCCGCCGGAAAGGAAAACATCCTGCATCCCGTAGTCTGCGGCCTGTGCCCCGTTGAGCGTCACCTGCATTTGCGGAAAGGCGAAACGGTATGCGCAAAACGGCTCGTCCCAGCCCTCAAAGCCGATATCCGTCGCCCTTGTGCCGTGCCAGAATTTGCCCGTGTCCACCTCTTCTTCGGGGGTCATGGCTTCGCCGCCGCAGCGGAGAAGCGCATGAAGCTGCTTATATCCGGCGTATGAGCCGTACAGATTCCAGTGGTGATCCGTCTCGTAAAAGGAGCCCTTGAAATCTTCAAAGCTGTCAAGCGAAAAGCAGGCAGAGTTTCTTTCCGGAACATTCAACGCGCCTTTCAGGTATTTGTAAAAGCCGACCTTTTCGCCCGTCTCGAAATTTATATCCGTGTCACATTCCACATAGTAGAGATAGAACTCCGTGTCGGGGTTGTTGTCAATGGCTCTGTTGAAGGATTTTACAACATACTCAAGCCGCGGCAGGGCGCTTTCAAGCGCTTCCGGCTTTACCGCAAGCATGCCGTTATAGATTTCCTTCTCCTTGATATGGAAGTATTTTCCCTCATGCCGGCTTGTAATCGGTATCGAGCAAAGCTCCTGATACTTATAGCTGAGCAAATTATAAGCCTTTTTTAAATATGTAGAGAGCGGGAGCTGGTCGGACAGCGCATCCTCCGCACCGTCCTGAAAGGAGGAATCAGAAAAGCTCTCCGCGGTAAACGCCGGGAACTGATTTGCCATGCGGCTTTCGTACTCGTTCACGTCCTTCGGGAAAAAGACCGCCCTGACAAAGCCTGTTGACAAGGCAAGAATAACCGCCGCTGCAAAGCACAGCTTCACAATGGCCTTCAATTTATTTCCCTCTGACTTCATAAACGCTCTCCGTTCGGCAAATCGATATTTTCAGAATTATACCACTCTTTTCCAACCTGTTCAACATTTAAAGCCGATACTACGAAGCTTCGCGGCATATTTTACGCGTCCGATAAAGAAAAAAAGAAACCGTTTCGGCATCACTTCACGCGCCGAAACGGTTTCTGTCATTTTCTTATTCCGCCCAGCCGAGGGCGCAGTCAACGGCCTTGTGCCAGCCGTCGAGCAGCTTGACGCGGCGTTTTTCCTCCATGGACGAGGTAAACACCTTATCGACTGCCCAGTTGTTTTTGACGTCCTCAAGGCTCTTCCAGTAGCCCACGGCAAGCCCCGCGAGGTATGCCGCGCCGAGCGCGGTCGTCTCTATACAGCGGGGACGGTAGACGTCGCTGCCCACGATGTCGGACTGAAACTGCATCAAAAAGTCATTGGCGCAGGCGCCGCCGTCCACCTTCAGCTCCGCTATCTTTATACCGGAGTCGCGCTCCATTGCGCGCACGATATCGTAGGTCTGATACGCTATCGACTCAAGGGTCGCCCTGATGAGGTGGGCGCGGGTGAAGCCGCGCGTTATGCCGAGCACCGCGCCGCGCGAGTGCTGGCTCCAGTACGGCGCGCCGAGCCCCGTGAACGCCGGTACAACGTAGCCGCCCGCCGTGTCCGCGACCATTTTTGCGTACTCCTCGCTCTCCGAGGCGGAGGATATCACATTCAGCGAGTCGCGCAGCCACTGTATCGCCGCGCCCGCGACGAAGATACTGCCCTCAAGGGCGTATTCCACATGGTCGTCAAAGCCGACGCCGATGGTGGTCACGAGTCCGTTTTCGCTCTCTACTATTTCGCCGCCCGTGTTCATCAGCAAAAAGCAGCCCGTGCCGTAGGTGTTCTTCATCTGCCCCGGCTTGAAGCAGCACTGCCCGAACAGCGCGCACTGCTGGTCGCCGGCGGCGCCCGCGATGGGTATCTCGCCGCCGTAAAGCTCAAACTCCGTCATGCCGTAGACATGGCTTGAGGGCTTGACCTCCGGCAGCATACACTCAGGCACGTCCAGAAGCTCCAGCAGCTCCTTGTCCCAGCACAGCTCCCGGATATTATAGAGCATGGTGCGGCTTGCGTTGGTGTAGTCGGTGACGTGTACCCTGCCGCCTGTCAGCTTCCAGATGAGCCAGGTGTCGATGGTGCCGAAGAGGAGCTTGCCCGCGTTTGCGCGCTTTCTCGCGCCGGGGACATTGTCGAGCAGCCACTTTATTTTCGAGCCGGAGAAGTATGCGTCCGGCTGAAGTCCGGTTTTATGGCGGATGGTGTCGCCGCAGCCGCGCGCGATGAGCTCGTCAATGATATCGGAGGTGCGTCTGCACTGCCAGACGACGGCGTTTGCGATAGGCTCTCCCGTCTCTTTATCCCAGATGACGGTAGTTTCACGCTGGTTTGTTATGCCGATGGCGGCGATTGCGTCCGCCCCCACGCCGAGCTTTGCCATGGCCGCGCGGGAGACTTCAAGTGTGGTGTCCCATATCTCGTTCGCGTCATGCTCCACCCAGCCCGGCTGGGGATAGATCTGTCTGAATTCTTTTTGTGCCGAGGCGCAGATATTTCCCGCCTTGTCGAACAGGATACATCTGGAGCTCGTTGTCCCCTGGTCGAGGGACATTATGTATTTCATACGCATACTCCTGTCTGTTTAGTGGATTTTCCGAAATACGCCGCTGCGGCGTTTCTCTGTGTTAATAATTATAACGCGCAAAAGAAACCATGTCTACACACATCACAAAATATCAACACAGATTAATCCCGTTTTTTACGGTAAATCTCAGATATCCTATTCCCATAACTTGAAGAATTTCAATTTGCGCCACAGCCCTGCTGGGCTGCGGCGCAATAAAAGTTAAATTGCGTTGCTGGTACTTAGTAGGTGAGAGTGTTGGTTACAGAAAGCACGCAGGCAATGATGCCCATGATAATACCGCCGATGTAGGGGTTCTTGGACTTCTTGTATATCTTGCTGCACACAAACACTGCCAGCGGCAGGATGAACACGATAGGATAGAGCCAGATACCGATGATGGAACCGCCGGTACCCGCAAGCTCAGTCCACAGGAAGCCCTTGTTGAAGAACGTAATGTACTGAACGCCGATCATTATTTCCGGTCCGATGAATACGAAGAACATCTGCACTGCGGTGCTCAGCCACTTGGACTTGCCAAGCTGTACGAAGTTGAAGCCGTTTGTGGCGACAGACAGGGCAATGTAATACACCAGCCAGAATACCAGATACTTGGCGATCGGAGCAAAGTGCATGGGTGCGAATGCGCGGATGGTAGCAAAGCACCAGAGACGATAATCAGTGAGGAAGAAGTAATCGGAGATGAACACCAGCGCATACGCGGAAGCGACGACTGCAACAGACAGAACGACGGTTTTCCAGAGCTTGCGTCCGCTCATCTTGATACCGCGCTCAGCAAGGTCGAGACCGTTCTTTTTGCTGTAACAATTATAGGCAACGACCATAAACAGGATGGTGCATAGACCGCAGAGCAGAGTCCACATACCGATGTACCAAGGCGCGGGCTGATTCCAGAACGCGGGACGTGACTTGTTGCACCAAGCGTAAATTGTTGGGTAAAGAATCATGCCGGCAACTGCGCCGAATGCAAGACCTCCCCAGTACCAGCCCTTGCCCTTGCCCTTAGGTGCGGGGAGGGGTTCGGCGTCGGTCTCTGCCTTGAGTTCGGAGAAGTAAGCGGTGTCGAGGAACGCGATAGCCGCGTAAATAACGAACATGAAGAAGCCCGCAATACCCAGCGCGTTGAAGAATGCCTTCCACTGCCATGTCTGATTGTTGGGGTCAAGCTTTGCGGGTGCGTCGAGAGCCTTGTCAAAGAAGGTGACGCTGTTTGCAACAACATCCTTCGAGAAGTGTGCCCAGGGATGGGTAATTGCGGGGTTGAAGATTACACGGATGGCTTCTTCGCCGTCTATTTCCTGAGTGTAATAGGTCTCCGCGCTGCGTTTCTCAAGTCCGGTGGGGTCAACACCGAAGTTCAGGAAGGACTGAGCGGTGTTCTGGTTGATGTAGTCACGCGGAGCTGAGCGGCTTCCGTCGGGCTGCTTTACGCGGTGGAAAAACTCGTCGTACTGACACGCTACGATACCCGCGTCGCGGGAGCCAAACATATCAATCCACTGGTCTTCGGCCTGATATACTGCGTCGTTGGAGACGAGCAGAACAGCAGAGATAAGACCTTCTTCATCCTGAAGAACTGCTTCACGGCTGGCGCGTGCACCGTTGGAGTGACCTGTTACGCCAATTCTGGAAGCATCAACGAACGGAAGACGCGCAACGTACTTGACCGCATCGTACAGACCGTTTGCGTTGTTTTCATCATCCCACCATGTGCCGGAGGGGATGACTTCGGAGTCGCCATGGCCGTACATGCTGATTGAAATTACAACAAATCCGCGGCGTGCATACTCCACATAGTTCAGATCCTGCATTTCACGATTGTTGTACCAGCCGTGGCTGACAACAATAGCGGGTGCGGGATTATCTTTGGTTGCCGTTTCAGGAACGAGAAGCAGTGCATCAAGCTCATGACCGCTGTCGGTTACCATTGTAACGTCATGGTACTCGATCGCACCGCCGCCGGTCTGAACAGCAGACGCGCCGACAGAGCTTATCAGGCAGACTATCAGAGCAACCGCAACCCAAAATTTAGCGCTTTTCTTTGCTTTCATTTTGCCTTTCCTTTCTCTTTCTTTTTATTGATTTTGACGGGAATTGAATATTTTTACCGCCTTCCATGCTTCTAAAATAGCATATTTGCACAAAAATCCAATAGCAATACTTGTTGTACTATACGTCTTTTTTATCCTCTTTTTTTGCGCTTTACACGAAATTTGACATTTTTAATTGTCATCATTTTAACTTAAACAAATAGCTGTCATAGCTTTTGGCAATAGTTCATAAACGCGCAAAAGGCGGAACGTTTTTCGCGCTCCACCTGTTTTCCCTACGCTGCGGATAGAAGCGAGCAGCCCTGCATACACCGTAGGGGAGGCGTTTCGCCTCCCGCAAAACCGTTCGGGACGGGAGATGCGTCCCCTACGGCGGATTACGTAGTATATGTGATACAACAGAATCAAACAGCCCGGCAAAGAGAGAAAGGAACGACCTGCGTGTCGTTCCTTTGCGCCTGTATTTCCACATGGGAGAGCCATGGAAAGCCCTCTCAGTCGGCTCCGCCGCCAGCTCTCCCAAAGGGAGAGCCAAGTTAAGTTTCTCGTCCTTTTCAAGAAAAAAGTTCCTTGACAGTCTCAGGCGGAACGTTTTTCGCGCTCCGCCTTTTTTATCCGATGAATTTGTTCATTTGTACATATGCTGCCGGTACAGCGAGGGCGTTACCCCCTCTATGCGTTTGAACACGGCAATAAAATTACTGACGTTTATATAGCCCACCTCGCCGGCGATTTGAGAAACGCTCTTGTTCGTGCCGCGAAGCTGCTCCTTGGCAAGCTCTATTTTTTGCCGGTTGATGTAGTTTACGAAGGTCTCGCCCGTCTCACGGTTGAAGAGACGGGAGAAATAGCTGGGGCTAAGGTGGCAGAGCGCCGCCATCTCCTTCATGGAGATATCCTCGCGCAGATGGTCGTGTATGTATGCGACAGCGGGATAAATGGCGCTGCTCGCCTTGACCGGGAGAGGAGCCGGCTCCGTGTCCGACGCGGGGAACAGAGGCTCGCTCAGCGCCTGTATCTCACCGTCGGCGCCCGCCTGATTCATGCTCATCATCCACTGATATGTTTCTTCCCTGCTGCGGGATTTCACGGCTCTGTCCACGGTGTACTTAACAACGGAATCAATAAACTCTGCGATCTCCACAATGCGCTCGTACTCCATTTCGGGCAGCCGCTCGTACTTTTCGAGCAGGTCCTTGCGCGCGGCCTCCTCCTCCGCCTGAAACGAGCTTATCTCGTTTACAAGTCTCACGGCTTTTTCCGCGTCCTTGTTCATAAGCCGCACCTGCCCGAACATCACCGCGCCGAGGTATCTGTCCCCGACCATTACCGGCACCGCCACATCGACTATCCCGCAGTGGCACAGGTAGATATAAGGCTTTCCCATTCGCACCGCCTCAAGCCCCGCGAGCGCGTCACAGCGATAGCAGCGCTTGCGCGAGACGGGGTTTTCGCGGATAACGCTGCAAAAATCCGTGCGGGCGCTGTGCTTTGTCACGGGTATGCCCTTGAGGTCGATGCAGATGATAGCCGTCCCCGTCAGCTTTGCAAGCTGGTCCTGCATCTTCTCCCAAAGAGGGATATCGAGTATGCTCTTCATGTCAAAATCGCTTCTCGCCATTGCCGTGCCCCCATTTCCTTTTAATATTTTAATAATAATCTTGTTTTATGCAAAAGACAATAATTTGAGAGCAAAATCAGAGTATTGCACAAATTTCATGTATTATTTTGAGCGTTTTAAACGTAAGCTTCTTTTTCAATTTCCATGTTCCGGAACTTTAAAAAACAAGAAAAAAGCTATAGACAAATGTGGGAAATAATACTATTATTAAGTCAAAAAGAACGAATATGTTTTCATAACATAATCGCTATAAAACTGCATACAGTGTTTCGGCAAACCCGGCGAAAGCCGGCGACGCAAAGCTAAAGGGTCTGAACCATGTTTCGTGGAATGGCAGCCAGCTGCATTTTTCGCAAGGCGCTGCCGTATAACGGCAGCGCTTTGCGTATTTTACGGCAGGCACACCGGGGGTTCCGATGAGAAAACAATTCTAAAAAATTCAAGAGGTGGCAAAAATGAAAAAATTTGTTGCAAAGCTGACGGCGTTCATGCTGATTCTGAATCTCGTCATGTACGCCCCCGTATCCGCCTATGCGGAAGAGGGGGAGAGCTTCGACGCAGACAGCATAACCATGGGCACGACGGAGGACTCGGTTACCGTTACCGAAAGCGTTGAAGCGCCGGAGAGCACTTTGGCTCCCGTCC
>CAMEHJ010000033.1 GCA_945917385.1 uncultured bacterium | reverse complement strand
CATGGCTCCCTTGTGTAAAGGGAGCTGTCTCGGCTTAGAGCCGAGACTGAGGGATTGTGCGAAAAAAGTTGCACACTTTCCCATAACAATTAACATTTCTATGCTGCAACCCCTCCGAGTCGCCTGGCGGCGACCCACCTCCCCTTACACAGGAGAGGCTCCGGGGATGCAGAAAAAATGTGCGTTTGCGAATTTCCTTTCCTCCATCGGAGAGAAGCAAGGGGGAAAAGAGTATTTTGCAGTCAAAAACGGTGCTCGTAATGAGCACCGTTTTTCGTTATCTTTGTATCAGTGACCGCAGCCACAGCCGCAGCCACATTCGCCCTCGTCTCCGTCGGAGTGGCATCCGCCGCCGCAGCCTCCGCAGCCGCCTCCGCAGCCGCCCTCTCCGGGCATGGGAAGCTGACCCGTGACAAGCAGCTCCGCCGCATCGTCGGCGTTGCCGCAGTAGCCCGCGACGGGCACGATGCCGTAGCTGAGAAGCATGGCTCTTGCTTCATCACCCATTCTGCCTACGATAACCGCGTCGATGCTATTGTCCTTCATCAGGTTTGCCATATCGGTGTGGCCGCTTTTGTCTCTCGCGTCGATAATCGTCTTATTTACCTCGTTGGTATAGGTTCCGTAGTAATCGTACACCGCGAAATATTCGCAGTGACCGAAATGCTCGTTGATCTCTCCGTTATTGTATGCTACGGCAATTTTCATGTTTCAGCACTCCTTTTCTATATAATCGGCGAGCTTTGCAATATGCTCTCCGCTGACGCTCTCCACCTCGCCAGCGTCTACCATTGCCGCGACAGCCGGGTCCATGGGCAGCTTTGCAAACACAGGGATGTTGAATTCCTTTGCCACGCTCTCTACCTTGCTCTCACCGAAGATGGCGTGCTCCTTACCGCAGTCGGGGCACTTGAAGTAGGACATATTCTCTACAATTCCGAGGACGGGCTTATTCATAAGATTTGCCATATTGACGGCCTTTGCCACAATCATTCCGACAAGCTCCTGAGGGCTTGTCACGATGATGATGCCGTCAACGGGCAGGGACTGGAACACGGTCAGCGGCACGTCGCCCGTTCCGGGAGGCATATCCACGAACATATAGTCAACGTCCTGCCACAGAACGTCCGTCCAGAACTGCGTTACGGCGCCCGCGATAACGGGGCCGCGCCAGACAACAGGCTCCGTCTCGTTTTCAAGGATGAGGTTGATGCTCATCACCTGAAGGCCGGTGCGTGTGGTGACGGGCAGAAGATATTCCTCGGTACCGTAGGCGTGCCGGGTGATGCCGAATGATTTGGGGATGGAGGGGCCGGTGATATCCGCGTCAAGCACGGCGCAGTTGTAGCCGCGGCGCTGCATCTCGGAGGCCATCAGGCTTGTGACGAGGGATTTGCCAACGCCGCCCTTGCCGCTGACAACGGCGATGACCTTTTTAACGCTGGACTTGGGATTGAGGTTCTTGAGCAGGCTCTCTTCTTTTCTTTCGGAGCAGCTCTGCCCGCAGGTGGAACAATCATGTGTACATTCGCTCATTTTAATTACCTTTCTATAAAAAGTCACTTTGTATTATACATTATGACCGTATTTACGATTTATATTTTCTCAGTGCGCGGAAAAGCTGTCTCGCGGCGATGCCTGTGAACACCCCGCAGACGATGCCCGACACCGCGAGTACCGGCGCATAAGCGAATACCCCCGGTGTTTTGACGATAAGCACGCAAACGATAAGCTGCCCCGCGTTGTGCGCAACGCCGCCGAGTGCGCCCACGACCCACAGAAGCTTCTCGTCCAGAACCGCCGTCATCACGCACATCACGGCATACGCTAAAACGCCGCCCGCGAGACTGTACATAAGCGCCGCGGCGCCGCCCGTGAACATCGTGCCGAGCAGAATCCTCGCAAGCAGTATTGCGCCCGCCTCTCTCCTGCCGAGCAGCAGCATCGCCGAGAGCGTAATAATGTTTGAAAGCCCGTATTTCACCCCCGGAATGGGTACTGGCGGCGGGAGCTGAGCTTCAATGACATACAAGGTCAGCGCGATCGCCGTGAGCACCGCCATAAAGCAAAGCCTTTTTGTCTTTGACATCGGACTACGCATCTATGCCGCCCCCCTCTATTTGGATGACAAGCCTGTGCGGCATACAGATTATCGGCACGCCGCTTTTCGTTATTGCGCCCTGATTCATGCAGATATGGTCGGGGCAGTCGCTCTCCGACACGCAGATCGCACCACGCGAGACGTGTACCGTGTTGCGCCCGTACTTCGTGTCGATGACGATGTCGTATTCGTCCTCAACCTTAGAGAGGTCAACGCGCTCGTACTCCTGCCCGTCGATTGATATGACCGCCACCGTGCCGCCGCCGAAATGCCCGATCGCCGCCCACGCGGCGGCACAAACGGCGCAGACAAGCGTCAGTATGATTATCCATTTTTTGCTTTTCCTGTCCATATACTTATATTATTACCAGAGCGGGAACTTGTCAACATCTATACCGGCGCACAAAACCCCCGATTGGCAGCAGGAATCGGTTGTAAAACCGGATGCGGCTGTGTTATAATATATTGTTATGATGAGGTATTATATCCTTTGGAGGTGAGCGGAACGGACGCGCTGACAGAATATTTGCTTATGACATCGAAATACGCGCTGATCATTTTGTCGCTGTTTATCATCGCGCGGTGCATCCGCTCCATGCTCAGTGAGCGGTACGAGCCGGAGGTCTGGGCGTACCTGCGCTACCGTTCGGAGGATCTGCCGGTGACGCACTGGGAAAACATCGTCGGGCGCGGCATCTCGGCGGATCTGCGCATCCCCTCTCCGAACGTCAGCCGCGTGCATGCCGTCATCACGCGCAGCGACAGCGGCGTGTGGAGCATCTACGACATTTTTTCAAAGGGCGGCGTGTGGGTAAACGGCGTCAAGATTGACGGTAATGGCGTGCGCCTTGACCCAAACGACCAGATAAACGTCGGCGGGGAGAAGCTTCGGTTCATAGAGCTGCCCTACCGCAAGAAAGAGAAGCTTGAAGCGGACAGGACGAGCGCGGGCAAGCGCGTCTCCCCCTCCGTCACTTTAGCGTTGCTGAGCTTTTTTCAATTATTCCTCTTTCTCCAGCATATGCTCTCCGGTCGCTCGGACGAGCTTGCCGTTATCGCCCTCGGCTTTGCCGCGCTCATCGCGCTGCAGTGGTGCTGCTACCTGTCCATGCGCGTTATCAACCGCAGCGGCTTTGAGATAGAGACGCTTGCGTTTTATCTCTCGACCTTAGGGCTGTCCGTCGCCGCGTCCTCCGCTCCGGACGAAATTTATAAACAGATCATTCTGACCATTACCGCCGTGGTGCTGTTTCTGCTCAGCGGCTGGTGGCTTCGCAGCCTTAAAAGGACGCTCGCCATGCGCATTCCCGTCGGTATTCTGGCGCTTGCGCTCATGGGTGTGACCATCGCCTTCAGCGATTACGTCCTCGGCGCAAAAAACTGGCTTGAGATCGGCGGATTTTCGTTCCAGCCGTCCGAGCTTGTCAAGGTCGCGTACATCTATGTCGGCTCGTCCACGCTCGACAGGCTTTTCAGAAAGCGAAACCTCTTCGGCTTCATCGTCTTTTCCGCGTTCTGCGTCATCTCACTCGCGCTCACGGGCGACTTCGGCACGGCGCTTATCTTCTTCGTAACCTTCCTTGTCATGTCCTATATGCGCTCAGGCTCCATTTCCACGGTCATCCTCGCCGTCTCCGGCGCGGCGCTCGCTGGCGCCCTCGCCGTCAGCGCAAAGCCCTACATCGCCGCACGCTTTGCCACATGGGGTCACGCGTGGGAGGATATTTACGACAAGGGCTTTCAGCAGACACGCGCCATGTCCGCCGCTGCGTCCGGCGGTCTTTACGGCAAGGGCGCGGGCTTCGGGTGGCTGACGGACATTTTCGCCGCCGATACAGACATGGTCTTTGCCGTCGTGTGCGAGGAACAGGGGCTTATCATCGGCCTCACGATGGTGCTGGCAGTGCTGGCAATGGCGCTGTTCGCCGTGCGCGCGGCGCGAAACGGCCGCTCCGCGTACTACTCCATCGCCTCGTGCGCCGCGATGAGTATGCTTCTCGTCCAGCTCTCGCTGAACGTGTTCGGCTCGCTCGATATGCTGCCGTTCACGGGGGTCACGTTCCCCTTTGTCTCCCGCGGCGGAACGAGTCTCATCTCCTGCTGGCTGATGATGAGCTTTATCAAGAGCGCCGATAACCGGCGCGACGCAAGCTTCGCCGTCGCGGTGCCCTCCGCCGAGGACGATTTTGGTGATGAGGAGGGACCTGTGATATGAAGAAGATAACAGCGCGAGCGTTTTCCGTTTTGCTCATTGCCCTGCTCGTCGTCGTCGGAATGGGCAGATACATCATGCGCTATATCGACGAGGGTGAGAAGTGGGCGCTCTACTTCTCGCGCGCAAACTCCGGCTCAAGCGGCGTTCTGACCGACCGCAACGGCACCATGCTCGCCGCCTTTGACTCCACAAACTATCTCTATTCAAGCGACAGCTTCATCCGGCGCTCGAACTACCACGTCACCGGCGACTACTGGGGGCGCACCGGCACGGGGCTTATCACCCGCTACTGGAAGGAGCTGCACGATTTTTCCCTGCTCACCGGTACGACGAGGGCGGAGAGCAGCATTCTCCAGCTCAACATCGACGCGGGACTTAACTGCGCCATCTACCGCGCTCTCGGCGAAGAGAGCAGCGGATGTATGCTCGTGTGCAACTACAAAACGGGCGAGCTTCTGGGCATGGTCTCCACCCCTTCGACAGACCCCATGGACGCGGAAAGCGAGGTTCGCGACGGCACATACATAAACCGCTGTCTCTCCGCCGCGTTCACCCCCGGCTCGATATTCAAGCTCATCACTGCCGCCGCCGCGTATGAGAACATCCCCGACCTCGACCGGAAAATGTTCTGGTGCGAGGGTGAGTACGAGATCGCGGGCGTGCCCATAACGTGCATAGGCGAGCACTATAACCAGACCTTTGAACAGGCGCTCTCCAACTCCTGCAACGTCGCCTTTGCGCAGATCGCCGTCATGCTCGGACAGGACACGATGATAGATTACGTCACGAAATACGGCTTTCTCGACTCGCAGAGTCTCAGCGGCATCGACACCGTGAAGGGCGTCTACCCGCTGGAATTTGTTGGAGACCCGGAGCTTGGCTGGTCGGGCGTCGGTCAGTCAACCGACCTTGTCTGCCCCTATACAATGCTGCGCTTTCTCTGCGCCGTGGCGAACGAGGGTATGCTTATAGAGCCTGAGATCGTCCGCAGTCTGGATGACGCGGAACCCGTTCGCTTCATGAACGCGGACACCGCAAGAAAGCTCGCGGAGATGATGAACTACACCGTGGTAGAGCATTACGGCGAGGACGCTTTCCCCGGTCTGAAGCTCTGCGCCAAGACCGGCACGGCGGAGCTGAGCGGCGGCGCGCCGCACTCGTGGTTCGTCGGCTTCCTTGCGGACGAGGAGCACCCCTACGCCTTCGTAACGCTGGTCGAGCGCGGCGGCTTCGGCATCAGCGCCGCGGGCGGCGTCACGAACGAGGTGCTTCAGTGGGCGGTAAAGAATATGAACTGAGGAAATAAGACTATGATAGACATTTCCATAAACTCTCTGGTGAAATCCTTTGAGCTTGGCAAAAACGTACTGGACGGGCTTTCCTTTACGATAAACTCCGGCGAGCGCGTTGGCATTTTAGGTCACAACGGCTGCGGCAAGACGACGCTTTTCCGCATCCTCGCGCGGGAACTGCCGTATGACGAGGGCGAGGTCTCCGTCGCGCCGTCAAAGCGGCTGGGGCTTATCTCCCAGATCCCCGTCTACCCCGACGGCTGGACGACCGAGCAGGTGCTCAGGGAAGCGCACCGGCACCTGTACAAAATGCTCTCGCGCATGGACGAGCTTGCCGAGCGCATGGCGGAGGATGCATCTCCCGCCCTTTTATCGGAATACGACAGACTTCAGGACGACTTTCGCCGTCTTGGCGGCTACGACATGGATTCAGACCGCAGCCGCGTGGCAAACGGTCTGGACATCACTCCCGCAATGCTCGCGCAGAGCTTCGACAGTCTCTCCGGCGGCGAAAAGACCCGCGTGAACCTCGCCCGCCTCATCCTTGAGGACACGGACATTCTCCTTCTGGACGAGCCGACCAACCACCTCGACCTGCACGCGACCGAGTGGCTTGAGGACTACCTGCTGCACTTCAAGGGTACAGTCCTGGCGATAAGCCACGACCGCTGGTTTCTCGACAAAATTGCCGAGCGCTGCATTGAGATAAGCGACGGGAAGGCGGAGTTTTACAGCGGCAATTACAGCTTCTACACCGAGGAAAGGCAGCGCCGCTTCGAGGAAAAGCTGAAAAAGTACGAAAAGGATCAGGCAAAGATCGAGCAGCTCACCCGTGCGGCGGAGCAGATGCACCTCTGGGCGTTCATGGGCAACGACAAGCTGCATAAGCGCGCCTTCTCCATGGAAAAGCGCATCGAGCGCCTGAGCCGGAGTGAAAAGCCCACCGAGCAGAAAAAACTCAATGTCAAATTCAAGCAGCGCGAGTTTAACGGCGACGAGGTTCTGGTCATCGACGGACTTGAAAAGGGCTACGGCGGGCGAACGCTGTTCTCCGGCCTTGAGCTTGAGATAAGCGGGGGCGAGCGCATTGCCCTCATCGGGGATAACGGCACGGGCAAATCCACCCTCGTAAAGCTCATCATGAACGAGGAGCAGCCCGACGCGGGCTATCTCTATAAAGGCCCCGCCATCCGCGCGGCGTACCTGCCGCAGATCGTGCGCTTTACAGACGAGAGCCGCTCCGCGCTCGACACGATGCTCTACGACTGCCGCTGTCAGCCGCAGGAGGCGCGCGACCGCCTTGCCGCGTTCGGCTTTCGCGGCGAGGATGTGCTCACTCCCGTGGGCGCGCTCTCCGGCGGTGAGAAAAGCCGCCTGCGCTTGTGTATGCTGATGGGCTCTGACATCAACTTTCTGATTTTGGACGAGCCGACGAACCACCTCGACATCGCAAGCCGCGAGTGGATGGAGGATGCGCTGTCGGATTATGAGCAGGCTTTGCTGTTCGTTTCGCACGACAGGTATTTTATCGAGAAGTTTGCCACCCGTATCTGGGCGCTCGGCAACGGGACGGTCACGGATTTTCGCGGCGGGTACAAGGACTACCTCGACTGGCGCAGCCGTCAGGCGGTGTACGAGCAGAACGACAGGCAGCGAGAGAAGGAAAAGGAGAAGAAAGCAAAACCCGCCCGCGCGAAGAATAACGACAAGGCCATACAGAAGCTGGAGCGCGAGATTCAGCGTGTCGAAGCCGCGATATCGGCGCTTGACGCCGAGGCCGAGGCAAACTCCGCCGACTACCAGAAGCTCATGGAGATTTCCGCGCGAAAGGACGAGCAGGAGTCTCTGCTTCTGTCGCTGTATGAACAATGGGAGGAATACAACTCTTGAACTATCTGAAAATGCTCCCCGCGTGGGGGATAGTAACCATAATTTTGCTGATATCCGCCGCTTTTTTCAAATTCTGTCTGCGCGGCTACGGGTATATCGCGGCGGCGCTGCTGTTTTTCGCGGTGCTCATCGTGATATCAAAGCTTGCGCCCGTGTGGCTGCGGCGCGGCGTCATGGCGCTGGTGCTGATCGGCTTTGCGTATTTTATCTATGTAGAGATACCGATTATAAAAAACGCCCGCACGGATGCGGACGCAGGGCGCAAATATCTGATCGTCCTCGGCGCCGCCGTCCACGGCGATGTGCCGTCGCTTGCGCTTACGCACCGGCTTGAGGGTGCGCTCGACTACCTTGAAAAATACCCCGACTCCGTCGCCATCGTCTCCGGCGGCAAGGGCAGCGGCGAGAATATCAGCGAGGCCGAGTGTATGCAGTCTTGGCTTCTCGCCCACGGCGTTGACCGTGATCGCGTGATCGCGGAGGACAAAGCCACCTCCACCGCCGAGAACCTGCAAAACTCCTTCTCGATTATCCGCGAGCGCGGGGACGAGCCGGACGGCAATGTAGCCATTGTTTCCAGCTCGTACCACCTCTATCGCGCCAAGACCATGGCAAAGCTCATGGGCGTTTCGGCGGCGGGCGTCGCGGGCAATCCCGGCTACCCCGTGTATATGCTCAACTGCTTTATCCGCGAGGCCTTCGGCGTGACGCATCTGCGCGTTTTCGGACCCTGATACTTTGATTACGGAGTGTATTATGCAAAATAATATTATTAAAAAGCTGAATACTTCCCGCGTCACGGTCGCCCTCGCGCTTATCTTCATCTTCCTGCTGATGCTCTTCTGCAACCTGCGGACAAATCTTGTCGCGGACGATTACCGCTACTGCTTCAGCTTTGCAGACGATACGCGGATAGAGTCCGTCGCGCAGATTTTCCCGTCGATGGCGGCGCACAGGCACAGTATGAACGGGCGCCTTGCCGCGCATTTTTTGGTGCAGCTTTTCCTGCTGCTGCCGCTGCCGGTTTTCAAGTGCCTGAACGCCCTTATGTTCGTTGTGATGATTGCTCTCGTCTACCGCATCTCAAGACGTGAAAACGCGCACAGCGCCCTTTTGCTCGCGGCGATATTCGGCGCCGTGTGGGTACTGCAGCCGGAGTT
>CAMEHJ010000032.1 GCA_945917385.1 uncultured bacterium | reverse complement strand
GCTTCGACCGCTACTTCCAGATCGCCCCCTGCTTCCGGGACGAGGACGCCCGGGCTGACCGCTCCCCCGGCGAGTTCTACCAGCTGGATATGGAGATGGCCTTTGCCTCCCAGGAGGACGTGTTTGCCGTGCTGGAGGACGTGCTGCCCCCCATCTTCGCCAAATACGGCAAGTACGACATCGCTTCCTCCGCTCCCTTCCGCCGCATCCCGTATCTTGAGGCGATGGAGAAGTACGGCTCCGATAAGCCGGATCTTCGAATCGACCTCGTGGTTCAGGACGCAACCGAGCTTATGCGGGGAGTGGAGTTTGCGCCCTTTGTCGGCAATGTCGTGAAGGCTGTCGTCGTCACCGACTGCGCATTGACGCGCAAGAATATTGACAAGCTCTGCGCCGACGTTGAGGTGCAGTCCGGCAGCAAGGCATACTGGTTCAAGCTCGACGAGAAGGGCGAGCTTGCGGGCGGCGTCGCAAAGTTCCTTGCCGACCGCAAGGACGAGGTTATCAAGGCGCTTGACCTCAAGCCCGGGTGCCTTGTCGGTCTTGCCGCGGGCACGAAGGGCGCGGCGCAGAAGACCGCGGGTGTTCTGCGCAAGATGCTGGGCGCGGCTGTCCCCGGACATATGGACGCCGAGCGCTATGAGTTCTGCTGGATAGTCGATTTCCCGATGTACGAGATAGGGGAGGAGTCCGGCGAGCTTGAGTTCTGCCACAATCCGTTCTCCATGCCCTCCGGCGGACTTGACGTACTGCTGAAGGCGGAGCGCGGCGAAATTGACCCGCTTACGATTACCGCAGACCAGTACGACCTTGTCTGCAACGGGGTGGAGCTTTCCTCCGGTGCGGTTCGCAACCACGACCCCGAAATAATGATAAAGGCGTTTGAGATGGTACGTCTCGGTGAAGAGGACGTGAAGAAGAAGTTCCCCGCGATGTACAACGCCTTCTGCTACGGCGCACCCCCTCACGCGGGTATCGCCCCGGGTGTTGACCGCATGGTCATGCTGCTTGCCGGTGAGGACAGCATCCGCGAGGTAATCCCGTTCCCGATGAACAAGAACGCGCAGGATATCATGATGGGCGCGCCCTCCGTTGTCGAGCAGAAACAGCTTGACGAGCTGCACATCGCAATCGTAAAGGAAGAGGAATAAACCCATAAAGCCCGGACGACTATGCCATCCGGGCTTTTTCATAAATGGAGGAAAGCAAATGTTTTCCAGTATCAACAGCTTTGGCGTGAGCGGCGTAGGAGGCTACGGCGTGTCGGTCGAGGTGTATATCTCGAACGGCCTGCCGAGCTTTGACATCGTCGGCCTTGCGGATACCGCCGTCAAGGAGGCGAGGGAGCGCGTTCGCGCCGCGATAAAGAATAACGGCTTTCGCTTCCCGGTCAGCCGCATAACCGTGAACCTCGCGCCGGCGGATAAGAAGAAGCTCGGCACGGTGTACGACCTGCCCATCCTTGTCGGCATCCTGTCCGCTTCGGGCGATATCGAGCGCTTGCCGCAGACCTCCGCCTTTTTCGGAGAGCTTTCTCTGACGGGTGAGGTGCGGGGCGTACACGGTGCGCTGCCCATGGCGATCGCGGCTCTGCGCTCCGGGGTAAAGGAACTGTATGTTCCCGCCGTAAACGCGAGCGAGGCGGCCTTCGCCGAGGGCGTCACGGTCTATCCGGTCAAAAATGTCTCCGAGCTTATAAGGCACCTTCGCGGGGAAGAGAGCATCGAACCGGCCAAAGCGCCTGCGCTGGCTGCGGAGGGCGTGAAGCTGCCGGACTTTGCGGACGTAAAGGGGCAGGAGAATGTAAAGCGCGCCTTTGAGATCGCCGCCGCGGGCGGACACAATATCCTCATCGTCGGCCCTCCCGGCACGGGTAAATCCATGATGGCAAAGCGTCTGCCCGGTATTCTGCCGGACATGAGCCGCGAGGAGATGATAGAGTCCACGGAGGTACACTCCGTCGCCGGGCTTACGAGCGAGCAAAGCCCCGTTGTTTCGGTGCGCCCGTTCCGCTCCCCCCACCACACCGTCTCCTCCGCCGGACTTTCGGGCGGCGGCACAACGCCGAGACCGGGGGAGATAAGCCTTGCGCATAACGGCGTTTTGTTTCTGGACGAGCTGCCGGAGTTTTCAAGCTCCGTGCTTGAGGTGCTGCGCCAGCCGCTTGAGGACGGTGAGGTCACGGTCTCCCGCGCCTCCGGCACCGTGACGTTTCCGAGCCGCTTTATGCTGGTGTGTGCGATGAACCCCTGCAAGTGCGGCTGGTACGGGCATCCGTCGGGGCGCTGTCATTGCTCCGAGCAGGATGTGCGCCGCTATCACAGCCGTATCTCCGGTCCGCTGCTTGACCGTATAGACATTATTGTGGAGGTTCCCGCCCTCGACTACGGAGAGCTGCGCCGTACCGAACCCAGTGAAAGCTCGGACGCGATAAAGCTGCGCGTGGACGCGGCGAGAAGGCTTCAGCGCGAGCGCTATAAGGACGACGCAACAATGTCAAATTCCCGCATCGGCCCGAAGGAGCTGCGCGAGTTCTGCGCCCTGACTAACGAGGGAGAGCAGCTCATGCACGCGGCGTTTGACAGCATGAATCTGTCTGCCAGAAGCTATGACAGGATACTGAGAGTGGCCCGCACGATAGCCGACCTCGCCGGCGAAGAAGATATCTCGCCGGAGCATATTGCCGAGGCGATACAGTACCGCACCTACGATTTCAGAGAATAAAATATAAAAGGTTGAAAATTATGAACTACTCAAGCTTTATCCCATACCTCGCCATTATCTTTATAACACCGGGGCCGAGCAATGTCACAGCGCTGTACCTCGGCGCGAAGTACGGCATCAAAGGCGCGCAGCGTTTTATCGTCGGCAGTGCGCTCGGCTTTGTGATAAAATTCATGCTGTGTGCGTTTTTGAATTTCTGGCTTGCCTCCGCGATCCCGGCGGTCATGCCGGTTATGAAATGGGTGGGCGCGGCATATATGCTCTACTTTGCCTATACCCTGCTCAGAAGCGGCTTTGCCCCCGAAAAGGAGAGCGAGGACAATAAGCGCAGCGACTATCCCTCCGGGCTTCTGCTCCAGGTCGTCAATATGAAAAGCTGGATAACCTGCCTGAGCATACCTGCGGTGTTCGTCATGCCCTATACCTCCGAGGTAAAATATATCTTCATCGCCGCGGGGCTTACATGGTTTTTCATGATAGCCGCGACATATATCTGGTGCATCTCCGGCAAGGTGCTGGAGCGGGTGTATATAAAATATAAGAAGCCCTTCAGCGTCGCCCTCGCCCTCAGCATGGTCTACTGCATCGTCATGGCGGTAAAATAATAAAAAATCACAAAAAAATTTGCAGGGATCGTATCCTATTTCGCAGGGGGAATAATGTGATAAGAACATTTAGTGAAAATGATTTGACTTCTGTTATGCAGATATGGCTTGACACAAATGTGAAAGCGCATTGTTTCATACCTTCAAATTATTGGACAGACAATTTCGCAACGGTAAAGGACATATTGCCGCAGGCAGAGGTATATGTCTGCGAAGATGATAACACAGGGCAGATTGACGGCTTTATTGGAATAACGGACAATTATATTGAGGGGCTGTTTGTAAGTGAAGCTGTTCAGTCAAAAGGTATTGGTAAGCAATTATTGAATTATGCCAAAGATATCAAATTTTCTTTGAGATTGAGTGTTTATCAAAAGAATACACGGGCAATAGCATTTTATCAGCGAGAACAGTTTGTGATTTGTTCCGAGAGAATCAATGAAAGTACCAATGAAAAGGAATTCGTTATGACTTGGAGCAAACAGAGAAATTCCGGTATGTCGGGCGGCACGGTTCCCTGTTATGACATGATGGGATAACACAAAAAGAACCACAGCAGGTTCAAAGTGACCTGCTGTGGTTCTTGCTGTCATAGGGACATACCGCGCTGTGCGGATATTTTTTCGCGTCAAAGCCCCGACCTTCTAAAAATGACGAGTTACCCTTACTTGCCTCTCCCTCCGGGAGAGCTGTCAGCGAAGCTGACTGAGAGGGCTTCACCCGCACAGCGTTTCAAACACCACCCCACTGTTGATTGCCAATCCCCACTTGGCTCTCCCTCTGGGAGAGCTGTCGCCGCAGGCGACTGAGAGGGCCTGTGCCTTTCCTTTTTTGTCGTATTTTAAGAAAAATTCAGATATAAAAATTGCATTTGAAAAAACCGAGTGCTATAATATACTTTACATAACTCTGCATTTTCGATTTTGAATATAGGTAAGGAGAAAAGAATGAACGATATTATACTTCTCAAGCTTGGCGAGATAGTTCTCAAGGGGCTGAACCGTAGAAGCTTTGAACAGAAGCTGATGGCAAATGTGCGCCGCAGGCTCTCGCACATAGGCAATTTCAGGGTGTACTGCCTGCAGTCCACCGTCTATGTCGAGCCGGAGAGCGGGAACGAGGATATGGACGAAGCGTTTGAAGCACTCAAAAAGGTGTTCGGCATAATAAACCTGACACGCGCCGCAGGCTGCGAGAAGGATAAGGACGCGATAGTTAAGCTTGCCGTGGAATATCTGCGTGAGGATATGCTGAACGCGAAGAGCTTCAAGGTCGAATCCAAGCGCAGCGACAAGTCCTTCCCAATGACCAGCATCCAGCTCAGCCAGTATGTGGGAGGGGAGCTTGCCGAGGCTTATCCCGATACCGAGGTCGATGTCCATAATCCGGAGCTTACTGTCCATATCGAGGTGCGCGACCTTGCCGCCTATGTCCACGCAAGCCCCGTACCCGGCGCGGGCGGAATGCCCGTCGGCTCAAACGGCATCGCGGTCACGCTGCTCTCCGGCGGCATTGACAGCCCCGTTTCAAGCTACATGATCGCAAAGCGCGGCGTGCGCCTTGTACCGGTACACTTCTTCTCCTTCCCCTATACCTCCGAGCAGGCAAAGGACAAGGTTATAGAGCTTGGGCGGCAGCTCACGGAGTATTGCGGGCGCATGACGCTTGACGTCGTCCCCTTTACCCACATTCAGGAGGAGATACGCGACAAGTGCCCTGAGGAGTATTTCACGCTCATCATGCGCAGATTCATGATGCGCATTGCCGGGCGCATTGCGTATAACGCAGGCGCAAAGGCCATCGTGACCGGAGAAAATCTCGGTCAGGTCGCAAGCCAGACCATGGAGGCGATGGCGTCCACTCAGGCGGTCATAGATATGCCCGTTCTCCAGCCGCTTATTGGCATGGATAAGGAGGAAATAATCACTCTGTCGAGAAAGATCGGCACCTTCGAGACCTCTATCCTTCCGTATGAGGACTGCTGCACCGTGTTCACCCCGCGCCACCCCAAGACCCACCCCAAGCTCTCCGAGGTCGAGGCGGCGGAAAGCGTGCTGGATATCGACGCACTCGTTGACGAGGCGTTCAAGGGCATAGAGAGGATAGAGCTTGAAAATGAATAAGACATACGATACCGAGATCATTTCCGTGGGGACCGAGCTGCTGCTCGGCCACGTCACAAATACCGACGCGAGAGACATCTCCGAAATGCTCTCGAAAATCGGCATAAATGTAAAATACCATACGGTCGTCGGGGATAACCCCCAGCGTCTCAGGGACTGCGTGAAGGTCGCCAAAAGCAGGGCGGACATCATCATTACCACCGGCGGTCTCGGCCCCACGGTGGACGACCTCACAAAGCAGATCCTTGCAGAGTGCTTTTCTCTGAAGCTTGTTGAAAACGAGTTTGAAAAAAACTGTCTCTATAACTATATTCACATCGACCGCAAATACACCGAAAATAACTACAAGCAGGCGCTTCTGCCCGAGGGCTGCACCATATTCCACAACGAATGGGGCACCGCGCCCGGCTGCGCGTTTGAGGCGGAGGGGAAGATCGTCGTGATGCTCCCCGGCCCGCCCAAGGAGTGCAACTCCATGTTCCGTGCCTGCGCCCTGCCCTATCTCAAAAAGCTCTCGGACGAGCAGATAGTATCACACTCGGTGCGTATCTTCGGCCTTGGCGAGAGCGGCGTGGACGACATGTTTGCCGACGAGATGAACTCCATGATAAACCCCACCATGGCGCCCTACGCCAAGGAGTGCGACTGTCTGCTCCAGATAACCGCGAAGGCGCCGAGCGAGGCTGAGGCGGAGAAGATGATAGCCCCTGTTATGAGCCATGTCATGGAGAGACTCGGCGACGTTGTGTACGGCGTTGACGTTGAGTGTGTGGAGGAGAGCGTTATAAAGCTTCTGAATGACAAGGGCATGAACTTCGCCGCGGCGGAGAGCTGTACCGGCGGCTCGATTGCCCAGCGCTACACCGATATGCCGGGCGCAAGCCGCAGCTTTCTGGGCGGCGTCGTCACCTATACGAACGAGGCAAAGTCAAGACTTCTCGGCATCGACTCGGCGCTTATTGAGGAAAAGGGCGCCGTGAGCTATGAGGTCGCCAAGGAGATGGCGGAGCGGGTGCGCGAAAAGCTCGGCGCGGACATCGGAATCGGTGTCACGGGGCTTGCCGGGCCCGACGGTGACGGCGTACACGAGGTCGGGACGGTGTTTGTCTCAATGGCGACGGCGGAAAAGACCTATGTGCGCGAGCTTCATCTGGGCGTCCACCGCACGCGCAGCTTTGTGCGCCATATGTCCGGAAACTATGCTTTCGACATGATGCGCCGCTATCTCACGGGCATAAAAGTAATGTAATTCTTTCAGAGAGGAGAAAAGATATGGACGGTATGAGCAGTGCCCTCGCAGTTTACCAGCAGCACCTGCAAATGGTGTACAGGATAGCCTACACTTACCTGCAAAACCGAAGCGAGGCGGAGAACGCCGCGCAGGAGGTCTTTGTAAGACTGTTTCGCGGCGGCGTTGAGCTCTCGGATGAGCAGGCCGTAAGGGCGAAGCTTGCCGCGGTGACAACGGCAATATGCCTCAAAAAGATAAACGACCCAAGCTACAAATTCAAGGCGGACGACAACCCGCATGAGATAGACAGCGTAATGTCCGCCGTGATGAGTCTGCCGGGAAAATATAAGACCGTCGTGTATCTCTTCTACTGCGAGGGACTCACCGCCGCCGAAACCGCGCAGTACATGGGCGACGATATGGAGGTCACTCGAAGCATAATCGGCAAGTCCCGGCGAAGTCTCACCGCCAAAATCGGAAATGAGCTTGACTGCATCGCGCAGTCCTACGACAAAATAAGAATCGACCCGAACGCGGCGGTGCGCATATGGAAAAACATACTGACCATCGGACAGGCGATAAGCGCCATGCTCGCCAAGCAGCGCGGAGAGGAGCCGACGGTGAGCGTCCCATCCACATTTCCCGTGGCGGAGATCGAGGACGAGGACGATGAGGACGGCGAAATGCCGAATCCCTTCGCGTCCGTCATGGCGGATGACGGGGAAGAAGAGCCCGTCCCCGACGAGGACGAGAGCGACGACGAGGACGACGAGGACTATTCCCCCGCCCCCTCCGCCGACGAGGACGATGAGGAGGAAGTTCGCATCTTCGTTCCAAAGCGTGAGGCTGAGCGCGAAGCGGAAGAGACTGCGGAGTATTCCGAGGAAGTCGCGGCGGAGGAAACGTCGGCAGAAAGCACCGAACCCCCCGAAGCCGAGGAGAGCTTTGACTGGGATACGCTCACCGCGCCTGAGACCGATGCGGAGAGCGACGGGGACGAATACGAGGAGGAAGCGCCCGCTTCGCATGAAGGCGGCGCACACGCCTCCGGACGCTCATCCCGTCGCCGGCGCAGACGCGCAAAATCCATAATTACCTCTGTACTCATCGGCGCTGCTATTGCCCTTGCGGCGGCATTTGCGCTGTTTTTGCTGATACGCGGCAGGGAGAGCGGCACATCCTCAAAATCCGGCACGGGTCTTTCAACCAATTCCGATATCAGCGTTGCCGTCGTGACGGCGCGCCCCGTCGAATACGAGGGGCCAAAGCAGTCGGTCGATAAAATCACTGAGGTGCAGACAGCGCTGAGCGAGTGGGACGCGTACAGAAACGCTGAGAAGCAGAAGTACGTCGAGGAAAAGATGCCGAGCTTTGCCGACTTCATGCAGACCGACGACTATTTTGACGGAACGGAAGTCGTTGAAAACGGCGACGGCACATACTCCTTCATCCATTGGAATTACGTTCAGGACTGGGGCAATACCGTCATAAGCCCCGTGACGGGCATGGAGGAGCCGACCGTTATCCAGAAGTTTGACTATGAAAACTCCGTCACCGTCGAGGAGGACGAGTACAACAACTACGTCTCCTATATGCAAAGCCGCGAAACCGAGGGTGTGTACGGCGAGTATAATTACAGCTACGGTGTGGCGAATGAGGCCGAGGGCAAGAAGCTTGAGGAGATTGCTGCCGCGCACAGTCTCTCCGTCAGAAAGGACGCGGGGGAGCGCTTCGGAATCGAGGACACCGCCAATGCAGAGCTTGAGAAAACGCTCACGCTCCGCGCGGGTCACGGCCCCATTTATACCTCCGCTCCGGAGATAGACTACATATGCTTTTATGAAAGCGGCGCCTTTGAATCCATGGCGGAGATACGTCTTACGGACGGGCGCAGAATGTATACACTGCTGTGCGCCACGCCCTATACCGAGATGATAGACGCGCTTGCGGCAAACGGCATAACCCGGCTTGACAACGCCGACATGGAAAAGCGCAGCTACAAGAGCGCGGACGGAA
>CAMEHJ010000031.1 GCA_945917385.1 uncultured bacterium | reverse complement strand
GTCTATGCGTGGCAGAAGTTCGGCGGCAAAAAAGCCGAGGCGTAAAAATCAAAATCCGCCGAAAGGCCGCAAAAGTCCTTTGGATATTTCCTTGGTCTGCTTTAGGGGGATCATATCATTTTTGTGAATCGTGTTTTTCCCATTGATACAATATTTGTTGATAATTTTTTTCAGAATTAAGATTCATCTCACTCCGCAACCATTGTAAAAAACCATATGAGGTAAAAACAAGCGATACTCAGTCAAAATGACGAAGTATCGCTTGCTTTTCGTGTAACCAACCCTGCAAGACAGCTGCCGTAATAAATAATTCATAGAATTACTGTGTTACGGACAAACGCCGCTCCCGGTGGTTTTTTAATTATTTTTTTATTATCTGTTATTGTACGCCTCGATGCCCTTTGCGAGAATGTCGATCGCGCGGGAGATATCGTCAGCGTTAATGGTGTAGGCAAGACGGACTTCGTTTTTGCCCTTGCCGGGGGTGGCGTAGAACGGCTCGCCGCAGGCGAACAGCACGGTCTCGCCGTTGTCGTCAAAGTCGTTGAGCAGGAACATCTGGAACTTGTCCGCGTCGTCGATGGGCAGACTTGCCATGACGTAGAACGCGCCCTTCGGCTCCTCGCAGGCAACGCCGGGAATGGCCTTGAGCTTTCTTACGATGGTGTCGCGGCGGAGCCTGTACTCCTCGCGCACCTCGTCGAAGTAGGACGGGTCGAGACTGTAAAGCTTTGCGGAGGCGACCTGCTCCACCGTGGCGGAGCACAGACGGCACTGGCACCACTTCATCGCCTCGGTCATGAACGCCTTGTTTCTGGAGATAACGGTGCCGACGCGCGCGCCGCACGCGGAGAAGCGCTTGGAGACGGAGTCGATAAGGATGATGTTGTCGTCATAGCCTTCGAACTGGAGCGCGCTCATAAGCGGCTCCCCGCCGTAGGTGAACTCTCTGTAAACCTCGTCGCAGACGATAAAGAGGTCGTGCTCCTTCGCGATGTCGAGCATCAGCTTCAGCTCGTCCGCGGTCAGGACGGCGCCGGTGGGGTTGCCGGGGTTGGTTATCATGATGGCACGGGTGTGCTCGTTGATGGCAGCTTCGACCTTTGCCCTGTCTGCGTAGAAGTAGCCCTTTGCGGGGTCGGTGGGGATGGGGTGAATCGTCGCGCCCGCCAAGGTTATGGAGGTGTGATAGTTGGGGTAGAACGGTTCGGGAAGTATGATCTCGTCCCCGTCGTCGAGAATACAGGCCATCGTGAGCTGGAGCGCCTCACTGCCGCCGCTGGTGGGGAGAATTTCGTTTGCTTCAAGGGGGACGCCTATGCGTGCATAGTAGTCCTGAACGGCAGAGACGAACTCTTTAATTCCGCCGGAGGGGGCGTAGGAGAGGACGGGGTCGGCAAACTCCTTGAGTGCCTGATAGAAGATATCCGGGGTCTTGACGTCGGGCTGACCGATGTTGAGGTGGTATATCTTTATGCCGCGCTCGGTGGCCTTGTCCGCGTAGGGATTGTACTTACGCATGGGGGAAAGACCGCAACGCTCCATTTTGGCTGAAAGCTTCATAATAATGCCCTCCTTTAGTTTTGAATAAGTATTTATATCATATTTTTTTATGCAGTTCAATAGAATTTATGCGATAAAAGTGTTAAAAAACGAACACAAACGAGCTTGAGTTGAAAGCTTTGCATTTTTTTGATAGAATAAACAAAAAAATGTAAGGAAAGGGAACGGGCGATGCTCAGACTGATAATCGGCGGCGCGGGTGTCGGCAAGACCTCGGCCGTCATTGAGGAGATATGTAATGCCGTACACCACTGCGAGGGGCAGAGATTTCTCATCGTGCCGGAGCAGTACAGCCACGAGGCGGAGCGGGAGCTTAGCCTGCGCTGCGGCGACACGCTCTCACTGTACGCGGAGGTTTTTTCGTTCACCGGCCTTGCGCGGCGCATGATGAGCCTGTACGGCGGCGGCGCGGGGACCGCGCTCGACAAGGGCGGGCGGCTTCTGTGCATGGCGCTCGCGCTCAAGGCGGCGGCGCCGGGGCTGCGCGTGTATACGGGCGCAGAGCGAAAGCCGGAGCTTCAGGATATGCTGCTTCATGCGGTGGACGAGCTGAAAACCGCCTGTGTGACGAGCGAGGCGCTGACGCATGCATCGGCGGAACTGAACGACGCGCTCGGTGACAAGCTCTCGGACCTTGCACTCGTGCTTGAAAGCTATGAGGCCGTTGTGAGCCGCGGCCGCGCCGACCCTGCCGACCGGCTCACCGTGCTTAAATCGCAGATACCCGGCAGCATACTCGGCAGCGGCGCGCACGTCTATATCGACGGCTTTACCGACTTCACAAAGCAGGAGCTTGAGGTCGTCCTCGCCATGCTCTCGGCGGGCGCGGAGCTTACCGTGTGCCTGACGCTTGACGGCATCGACGCAGGAAGCGAGATATTCGAGCTGAGCCGCCGCGCCGCCCGCACGCTTATTCGCCGCGCGAAGGAGCTGGGAACGAGCGTCGAGGTGCAGACTCTCAGCGCACAGCGGCAGGACGCCCTCTCCTTTTTTGCCGAAAATCTTTTCAGCTATACGGATGTGCGGGAGACTTCAAACGGGCAGATAGAGCTTTGGCGCGCGGACGACATCTCCGCCGAGTGCGAGTTTGCCGCCGCGAAGGCGATCTCGCTCGTGCGCGGGGGCTGCCGCTGGCGGGATATAGCGCTCGTTGTGCGCGGCTTTGAGGACTACCGCGGCACGCTGGAGAGCGTTTTTCGCCACTACGGAGTACCGCTTTTCACCGCGCGGAAAAGTGATATGCTGTCAAAGCCCCTGCCCGCGATGATAGACTCAGCCTACGAGATAATTCTCGGCGGCTGGGACGTTGACGACGTGATAAGCTATATGCGCACCGGGCTGAGCGGCCTTTCCGCCGAGGAGTGCGACGAGCTTGCAGACTACATATTCAAGTGGCAGCTTCGCGCCGGCGCGTGGCAGAAGAGCGAGCCGTGGCGCCAGCACCCGGACGGCTACGGCAACGACTATGACGACGAAAGCCGCGAGCGCCTGAGCCGTATAAACGCCCTGCGGCACACTCTCTCAGCCCCGCTTCTGAAATTTAGTGATGCGTCCTCAAAGGCGGAGACCGCGTCCGAGCACGCCGCCGCGCTCACTAACCTGCTCCGCGATCTGCGCCTGCCGGAGCTTCTGAGCGCACGCGCAAAGGCGCTTCGCGCAGCCTCGCGCGAGACGCTCAGTGCGGAGTACGAGCAGATATGGGATATCTGCGTCTCGGCGCTTGAACAGTGCGACGCCGTACTCGGTGCGTCCGCCATGGACGCGCAGGAGTTTTCACGCCTGTTTTCCATGATGCTCTCAAAGTACGATATCGGCGCGATACCCGTCTCGCTCGACCGCGTTTCCGCCGGAGACTTTGACCGCAACCGCCGCCGCCACATAAAGCACCTCATCGTCCTCGGCGCAAGCGACGCGAGACTGCCGAGCACGGAAGGTGATGCCGGCGTGTTTTCCGAGGACGACAGACAGCGGCTTCTGGAATATGATATCGACCTCGGCGGCGGGGAGGAGGGCGAGCTGTGGCGCGAATTTTCGCTCATATACAACTGCCTGACACTGCCCTCGGAAAAGCTCATAATGTGCTGTCCGCTGTCCGACGCAAACGGCGAAGAGCAGCGCCCGGCCTTTGTGTTTACCCGCGCGCAGGCGCTGTTTGAACTTGAAGTAAAAACGGCGGACATCACCGATGCGCGCACCTCCGCCCCCGCCCCCGCGATGAGTCTTGCCGCGCAGGGCATCCTTGGCGGCAGCGGCGAAAGCGCGGCGGCGGCAGAGTATTTCCGAAACGCGGAGCCGGAGAGCTTTGGGGCGCTTGAACGCGCCGCCGCAATGCGCAGGGGCACTCTCTCGCAAAACACGGTCGAAAAGCTCTACGGCAAAAAGCTCATGCTCAGCGCGTCACGGATAGATAAATTCGCCTCCTGCCGCTATGCCTACTTCTGCCAGTACGGGCTTCGCGCCAAGCCCTATGAGCCGGCACAGTTCCGCCCGCCGGAGATAGGCACCTTCATGCACTATGTGCTTGAAAAGACGATGACCGAGGTAAAAAATCGCGGCGGCATCAACAGCGTCACAAACGACGAGCTGAAAGAGATCACCGACACCTTTGTCGAGCGCTATGTCAGCGAGGAGCTTGACGACTTCCGCGAAAAGAGCAGCCGCTTTATCCACCTGTTTAAGCGTATCTGCAGGGACGTACATCAGGTGGTGTGCGACATGGCGGACGAGCTTCGCCGCTCAAGCTTTGAGCCGCTCGATTTTGAGCTTGATTTCTCCGACGCGTCGAAGATCCCGCCCGTCGAGCTTGGCGGCGCGGAGGGTGAGCTGAGACTCACCGGCATTGCCGACCGCGTGGACGGCTGGGTTCACGAGGGGAAGCTCTATCTGCGCGTCGTTGACTATAAGACCGGCAAAAAGGAATTTTCGCTCTCGGACGTGTGGTACGGCATGGGGCTTCAAATGCTGCTGTATCTCTTCGCGCTCGAAGAGTGCGGGGAAAAGCGGTACGGCACGGAGGTCGTCCCCGCGGGCGTCATGTATCTCCCCGCGCGAAACGAGATGAGCCGTCAGGAGCACCGCATAGATGAAGCAAAAGCCGAGGCGGAGCGGCTGAAAGCCCTCAGGCGCAGCGGCATTGTCCTAAACGACGAGGCGGTCATCAACGCCTGGGAGCACGGTGACGACAAGCTGTATATCCCCGTCAAAAGCCGCAGCCGGAACGGCTTCGACGGACTTGCCGGGGCAGCACAGCTCGGCAAGCTTGAACGGCACATCAAAAAGACGCTCTGCGACATGGCAAGGGAGCTTCGCTCCGGCAGTATTGCCGCCGACCCCTACTACCGCACGCAGGAGGAGACGGCCTGCGGCCGCTGTGATTATTACGACGCCTGCCATTTTTCCGACGGCGAGAACGGCGAGAGCGTCCGCCGCCAGCCGACGCTCTCACCGGAGCGGGTGTGGGCGATGATAGACGAGGAGGTGCAGCATGAGTGAATTTAAGGCCACCGCGTCACAGCGCGCGGCAATAGACACGCGCGGCAGCGCGGTGCTTGTCTCCGCCGGTGCCGGCAGCGGCAAAACCAAGGTGCTCACGGAGCGGCTCATGGGCTATATCTGCGACGAGCAAAACCCCGCAGAGCTTGACAGCTTCCTCATAATCACCTTTACCCGCGCCGCCGCGGGGGAGCTTCGCGGCAGGATAAGCGATGAGATATCCGCGCGCCTTGCATCCGACCCAACGAACAAGCGCCTGAGACGGCAGAGCGCACTCTGCCGCCGCGCGAAGATAGGCACGATACACAGCTTCTGCGCCGACGTGCTGCGCGAAAACTGCCACATCGTCGGGCTGAGTCCCGACTTCAAGATAGCCGACGACGAGCGCGCCGCCGCGATGAAGGCCGCGGCGCTGGAGCGCGTTATGAACGAAAGGTACGATAAGCCCGACAGATACCCCGGCTTTATCGAGCTTGCCGACTCCGTCGGCGCGGGGCGGGACGACCGCCGCCTTACCGAGCTTGTCATCAATCTGCACAGCCGTATGCAGTGCCACGCCCGCCCCGAAAAGTGGGCGGCGGAGCAGGTGGCGCAGCTCAAAGCCCCCGTCACCGACGCGGGAGACACGGTCTGGGGCAGGGAGATACTGAGTTGGGCGCGAAATCTTGCCTCCTACTGGGCAGACGCCGTGGACGGGCTTATTCTGAAAATGTCGGAGAATGAGAAGATAAGCACCGCCTACCTCCCCGCGTTCAGCGACGATGCAGCCCTCCTGCGCGAGCTTATCCGCAGGCTTGATATCGGCTGGGATAAGACGCGCGAGCTGTTCCCGATCAAATTCTCCCGTCTCGGCTCGCTGAGAAATTCGCCGGACCCGGAGCTGAGCGAGCTTTTGAAAACGCGGCGTGACGCACTCAAGAAAGATGTCGGAAAAATCATAACCGAGCTTGAGATGTCCTCCGAGCTGCTCCTGAGCGACATGGCGGAGTGCGCACCCTCCATGGAAGCACTGCTCTCGCTGACGCTGGACTTCGACAGGGAGTTCACATCGGAGAAGCGCCGCCGCGCCCTCGTTGACTATAACGACCTTGAGCACCTTACAGCGCAGCTTCTGACGGATGAAAACGGCGCTCAGACGGCGCTTGCCCGAAGTCTGAGCGAGAGATTCACCGAGATAATGGTTGACGAGTATCAGGACGTGAGCCGCGTTCAGGACGCCATCTTCCGCGCAATATCCAAAAACGGCACGAACCTTTTCATGGTCGGCGACGTTAAGCAGTCCATATACCGCTTCCGTCTCGCGGACCCTGAGATATTTACCGAGAAGTACGAGACCTATAAGGACTATGAAACCGCCCCCTCCGGCGAGGCGCGGAGAATCCTTCTACGCGAAAACTTCCGTTCGCGCCGCGAGATACTTGACGCGGCAAACGCAGTTTTCACACTGTGTATGTCCCGCCGCCTCGGGGATATCGACTATGACGAGGCCGCCGCGCTCGTCTGCGGGGCAAAGTACGAGGGAGCTGTGCCGAAGCCGGAGCTGCTGATTCTGGATGCGTCGAGTGCAGACGACGATGATGTCTCCGAGAGGGGCGAGCCGGAGGCACGGCTTGTCGCCCGTAGGATAAGACAGCTTATCGACTCAGAAACCCTTATAAGCGACCACGGTGCACAGCGCCCCATACGGTACGGCGACATTGCGATTTTGCTTCGCTCCCCGAATAAGAGCGGCGGAGTTTACCGCCGCGTGCTGGAGCAGTACGATATCCCGGTCGCCACCGCGCAGGGCAGCGGTTTTTTCACCTCCGCCGAGGTGTCCACCATGGTCAGTATGCTCGCCGTGATAGACAATCCCCATCAGGATATCCCGCTTATCGCTGTTCTGCGCTCTCCCTGCTTCGGCTTCACGGCGGACGAGCTTTCGGAGATACGCGCATCCGACAAAAAGGCCGACTTCTATACCGCTTTGAAAATCGCGTCAGAGGGCAATGACAAGTGCCGCGATTTTGTATCGAAGCTCTCGGAGCTTCGCACCGTCGCGCCCGATCTCTCCGCCGCCGAGCTTGTGTGGCAGCTCATAAACGATATGGATATGCTCTCCGTGTGCTCGGCAATGGGCGGCGGCGAGCAGAGACGCGCGAACGTCCTTGCGCTCATAGAGCTTGCTGAGCGCTTTGAAGCAAGCGGCTATCGCGGGGTTCACCGCTTTGTGCTCTGGCTCAGGCGGCTTGCCGAAAAGGGGCAGGAGATATCCGCCGGGGCAAAGCGCGGCAGCGCCGTACAGATAATGAGCGTACATAAGTCAAAGGGCTTGGAGTTCCCCGTGGTTTTCCTGTGCGAGACGGCGCGTTCATTCAACCGGCAGGACACCACCGAGCGGGTGCTCGTGCATCCCGTGCTCGGTCTCGGCCCGAAATATGTGGACATGGAGCGGCACATCGAATATCCGACCCTCGCGCGAAACGCGATAAGCCGCCGGCTCGACAGCGAGATGCGCAGCGAGGAAATGCGCCTTCTGTACGTCGCGCTGACCCGACCTAAGGAGCGCCTTTTCATCACGGCCACAGTCAAAAACGCGGAGAAGAGCATACGCGAGCACCGCATGAATATGAGCGTTCCCATGCCCTCGGAGCTTTTGCGTCAGGCAAGCTGTCTGTATGACTGGCTGCTTTACTCAGCCCTCATAGACGGCGGGGAGCATCTTGAGATGTCGGTCTGCCCTCTGCCCGCCGCGGTCAGCGCCGAAGAAGAAAAGCAGCGGAGCATTGCCCCCGACCCCGAAGCGCTTGCCGAGCTGCAAAGCCGTCTTTCGTTTGTCTATCCGCACGAAGCGGCGGTAGCACTGCCCTCAAAGGTCACCGCGACCGAGCTTAAAACGCACCGCGATCCCGACGAGGACGCACAGCAGCTTGCGCCGAAGCTGCCCCACAGCTTCCGCCTGCCGGACTTTGCCAAAAAGGACAGGCCCGTCACGGGCGCGGAGCGCGGCGTCGCGACGCACCTTGTGCTGCAATACATGGACTTTGCGAAAACCGGCAGCCTTGACGAGATAAAGGGGGAGATAGAGCGCCTTCGCGCCCAACGCTTTATCAGCGACAGGGAGGCCGCGGCGGTGGACGCCGAAGCGATAAAGAAACTGTTTTCCTCGCCCGTCGGCCGGCGCATACTCAATGCCGACATGGCCAAGCGCGAGTTTAAGTTCTCGGTGATGTACCCGGCGGAAAAGCTGTATAAAGGCGCGCAGGACGAACAGCTTCTGCTTCAGGGCGTCATAGACTGCTGCATCCGCGAGGGGGATGCGCTCACCGTCATCGACTATAAGACCGACCGCGTCCGCACGGATGCGGAGATAAGCGAGCGTGCGGAGCTTTACCGAAGCCAGGTTGAGGCATATGCCGCCGCGCTGGAGCGCATTTACGGTCTGCCGGTGCGCGGAAGGGTGCTGTATTTCCTCGCGGCGGGAAAAGCCGTGGAAATTTAAGCGGAAATTTTATTAAACCTATTGCAAACTCAGACACGATGTGTTACACTTCACTTTGCGTCTTGTAACTATGCCCGCACAGGGCACAATCAAGATAGCACATGACGAGGAGATTTGTACAAATGAAGGAAGGAATCCATCCTAATTATCAGCAGACCACCATCAGATGCGCTTGCGGCGCCGTCATCGAGACCGGCTCCA
>CAMEHJ010000030.1 GCA_945917385.1 uncultured bacterium | reverse complement strand
AGGTGCTCGAAGGACTGGAGGCGGTGCGCAAGCGCCCGGGCATGTACATCGGCTCGACGTCGGTGAGCGGCCTGCATCACCTCGTCTACGAAATTGTGGATAACTCCATTGACGAAGCGCTTGCGGGCTACTGCACGGAAATTCAAGTGACGATCAACGAGGGCAACACCATCACCGTTGTGGATAACGGCCGCGGCATTCCGGTCGACATTCAGGCGCAGACGGGCCGTCCCGCGCTCGAGGTCGTCTACACCGTGCTGCACGCAGGCGGCAAGTTCGGCGGCGGAGGCTACAAGGTCTCCGGCGGTCTGCACGGCGTCGGCGCGTCGGTCGTCAACGCCCTTTCCGAGTGGCTTGAGGTCAGTGTTCACAGAGACGGCAAAATCTACCGCATGAGCTTTTCGCGCGGCAGTATCACCGAGAGCATCCATGTCGTCGGCGAGACCGACCGCACCGGCACCACCGTGCGCTTTAAGCCCGACTATGAGATGTTCGACGAGCTTGTGTACGACTACGACATTCTGCACACCCGTATGCGCGAGCAGGCTTTCCTCAACGGCGGACTCATGATCGTCATTTCCGACAAGCGCGAGGGCAGAGAGCAGAGCGACGTTCTGTTCTACGAGGGCGGCATCAGGGAGTATGTCAGCTACCTCAACAAGAATAAGCACCCTGTCCATGACGACGTTATCTATATGTACGCAACAAAGGGCGACGCCATTGCCGAGATAGCCTTGCAGTATAACGACGGCTATAACGAAAACGTCCAGTCCTTTGCAAACGATATCCATACCCCTGAGGGCGGTATGCACGAGACGGGCTTCAAGGCGGCGCTGACAAGGGTCATCAACGCCTACGGCCAGAAAACCAATATCATCAAGGGAGACGATAAGGTCTCCGGCGAGGATGTGCGCGAGGGTATCTCCGCCGTTATCTCCGTAAAGCTGCCGGAGGCACAGTTTGAGGGACAGACCAAGCAGAAGCTCGGCAACTCCTATATAAGAACTCTCGTTGACCAGATGGTCAGCGACCAGCTTTCCACCTATTTTGAGGAGCATCCGCAGACCATGAAGGTGATTCTCGAAAAATCCATGATGGCAAACCGCGCGCGCGAGGCGGCGAGAAAAGCAAAGGAATCCGTCCGGCGCAAGACCGGGCTTGAGTCCGGGCAGATGCCTGACAAGCTTCAGGACTGCAACGAGCGCGACCCCTCCCTCTGCGAAATTTACATCGTCGAGGGCGACAGCGCGGCAGGCTCCGCCATTCAGGGGCGTGACAGCCGCTTCCAGGCAATTCTCGCCATGTGGGGCAAGATGCTGAACGTCGAGAAGGCGCGCGCCGACAAGATCTACGGCAATGACAAGCTCTACCCGCTCATCGTCGCGCTCGGCGCGGGGATAGGGGACGAGTTCAATATAGAAAAGCTCCGCTACCACAAGATAGTCATTATGGCGGATGCCGATGTTGACGGCTCGCATATCAGGACGCTGCTGCTGACCTTCTTCTTCCGCTATATGCGCCCGCTTATCGAGCACGGCTATGTCTACTCCGCAGTCCCGCCGCTCTATAAGCTCACGCGCGGCAAGCAGCAGAGAGTTGCTTACTCCGACGAGCAGCGCGACAGGATAAGCAGTGAGATGCGCGCGGACAACCCCAACGCCAAGGTCGAGATAAACCGCTACAAGGGTCTCGGCGAGATGGACCCGCACGAGCTGTGGGAGACTACCATGGACCCCGAAACGCGCTCTCTGCGCCGCATCACGCTCAAGGACGCTATCGAGGCCGACCAGATTTTCACCCTGCTCATGGGTGAGGAGGTCGAGCCGCGCCGCGAGTGGATAGAGCGCAACGCCAAAAACGTAATGAATCTTGATATCTGAGCTTCAGACAGGAGAAATTTATGGCACAGCATAAAAGAGACTATAAGCCTGAGGACATACTGTTTCCAAATCAGGTCATAACCGAGTCGGAGCTTGTCGGCGAAATGCAGACAAGCTACATCGACTACGCGATGAGTGTTATCGTGGGGCGCGCCCTGCCCGACGTGAGAGACGGTCTTAAACCCGTTCACCGCCGTATACTCTACACGATGTATGAGGATAACCTCACTTCCGACAAGCCCTTCAAAAAATCCGCCACCTGCGTGGGTGACGTGCTCGGCCGCTACCACCCCCACGGCGACGCATCCGTTTACGACGCGATGGTCAGGCTCGCGCAGAACTTCTCCATGCGCTATATGCTCGTTGACGGGCACGGCAACTTCGGCTCCGTTGACGGCGACCCCCCCGCCGCCTACCGTTACACCGAGGCGAGGCTCAGCAAGATTTCAAACGAGATGCTGCGCGACATCGAGAAGGACACCGTCGATTGGGATCCAAACTTCGACGAGACGAGGAAGGAGCCGCGTGTTCTGCCCTCCCGCTTCCCGAACCTGCTTGTAAACGGCTCAAGCGGTATCGCCGTCGGCATGGCAACGAATATCCCGCCGCACAATCTCACCGAGGTCATTAACGCCTGCGTGTGCGTGCTTGAAAACCCGGACGCAAACGTGAACGACCTGATGCAGCATATATCCGGCCCGGACTTCCCCACCCGCGGCATCATCATGGGCAGAAGCGGCATCAGACAGGCCTACGCCACCGGCCGCGGCAAGATAATCGTTCGCGCGCGCACCGATTTTGAGGAATACGGTCAGAACCGCACCCGTATCATCGTGCATGAGCTGCCGTACAAGGTCAATAAGCGCGAGCTTATAAAGAGCATTGCCGAGCAGGTGCGCGACAAGCGGCTGGACGGCATCTCCGATTTGAGAGACGAGAGCGACCGCAACGGTATGCGTATGGTCATCGAGCTGAAAAGGGACGCAAATCCGCAGGTCGTGCTGAACCGCCTGTTCGCGCAGACCGCCTTGCAGACAAGCTTTTCAATCAATATGCTCGCGCTCGTGCACGACCAGAAGCAGCCGAAGATACTCTCACTCAAAAACATTCTGGACGAGTACCTGACATATCAGGAGGAGCTTATCGTCAGAAGAACGCGCTTTGACCTGCGCAAGGCGGAGGAGCGCGCCCATCTGCTGGAGGGTCTGCTCATAGCGCAGGACAATATCGACGAGGTCATCCATATCATCCGCACCAGCTACGACGACGCAAAGCAGAACCTCATGCAGCGCTTCAGTCTCAGCGAGGTGCAGGCGCAGGCGATCTGCGATATGCGCCTTATCTCGCTGCAGGGTCTCAACCGCGAGAAGCTTGAGCTTGAGTATAAGGAGCTTGAGGAGAAGATAGGCTATCTCAAGGGCCTGCTCGCGGACCCCGAGAAGATAAAGGGCGTCTTGAAGGACGAGCTTATTGCCCTGCGCGACAAGTTCGGGGACGAGCGCATGACCGAGATTCAGGACATCGCCGACGAGATAGACGTTGAGGACCTTATCGAGGAGGAGCAGTGCGTCTTTACGCTTACGCACGGCGGCTATATCAAGCGCCTGCCCGTCAGCGAGTACCGCGCCCAGGGCCGAGGCGGCAAGGGCATCCGCGCCATGGCGACCAAGGAGGAGGACTATGTGGAAACGGTGTTCACCGCCTCCACGCATGACTTCATTCTCTTCTTCACAAACAAGGGACGCGCCTTCATAAAGAAGGGCTACACCATCCCCGAAGCCGGCAGAAACGCGCGCGGCAGCAATATCGTGAACATCATCCAAATCGACCCCGATGAGCGCGTCAGCGCAATGATAAGCGGGCGCGGCGTGGATGAGGACAGCTACCTCGTGTTCGTAACGAGAAACGGCACCGTCAAACGCATGGAGCAGAGCGCCCTGAAAAATATCCGCGCAAACGGCATCCGCGCGCTCACCCTCGACGAAGGAGACGAGCTTATCTCCGTTATCCAGACCACCGGCGAGGAAAACATCCTCATCGCCACCTACAAGGGTATGGCGGCCTCCTTCAACGAAACCGACGCGCGCGCAATGGGCAGAACCGCCGTCGGCGTTCGCGGCATACGGCTCAGGGAAGGAGACTTCGTTGTCGGCGCGTGCAGTCTCGCCCACGGCGAAGCGGTGCTCACGATAACCGAAAAGGGCTACGGCAAGCGCACGCTGGTCGAGGAATACCGCGTCTGCGGCAGGGGCGGCGTCGGCATCAAGAACTATAACGTCACCGACAAGACCGGCTGCATCGCCGCCGTCATCATGGTCGATGCGACGGACGATCTGCTTGTCATCACCGACGACGCGACGATAATCCGCATGAGCGTTGATAAGATTTCCATGCTCGGCAGGGCGACTCAGGGCGTCAGAATAATGCGGCTCACGGAGGGCAGCAAGGTCATCTCCATCGAAAAGACCGACAGCGAACCCGCTGACGGCGAGAGTACGGAGGAGACGCATGATGAGCAGTGACGACAACAAGAAAAAGAAGCCGACACCGTATGCGCTGATTCTGGTTGTATTGGCTGTTCTTTTCAATGTTGCTGCGGATGCGGACGCACTGAGCAACGGAACGTTTTTCCTTGTCGTGGTGATACTCGCACTGGTGACGGCGGCAGTAGTCATTGTGAAGAAACTGCTCGGCGCAAAGAGCGGTGAAAGAAGCACGGCTGTCCCCGGCAAAGCCGCCGCGCCGCAGAGGGAAACGGCACTGCACTTTGATTTGTCAAAGGAGCGCAGCGAGGGCAAATACGCATCCTACGACCACGACACCGCGCACCGGCTTGAGCAGCTTGACAGCTTCCTCAAAAACGGAATTATAGACAAAAAGGAGTACCGCCTGCTGAAGGAGCGCTATCTTCAGGGCAAGTGAGATAAAATGAATAGATGGCTTGAGAAAATCGATAATATAGAGCTTCCCGAAAAGCTGAAGCTTTTCATCGTCAGAGACGGTGTTGACACGCTGGTAGGTATCGCCATACTGCTCATCGTGGGCATCAGCGCGTTTACCGCGGAGAATTTCAGCGTGAAGAACCTGATGGTGCTCATCCCGCTTGTCCTTGCGACCGTCGGCTGGTACGTTGCCCGTATGCTCAACCGCAAAAACGGTAAGCTGCAGCAGCAGAAGGAGATGCACGATAAGCTTCTTTTCAATGTCGAGCATGATTTGGAGACTGGGCACTACGACTATGACCTTCGCATGAAACAGCTCCAGGCCTACCGTCAGACCATGGTAATTACCGACGACGAGTACAGAACCCTCAAGGCGCGCTACGACGCGGACAGAAAGGAAAACAACTGACCGAATGACATATTGAGGGAAAGCTTCACCGGGCTTTCCCTTATGTATATGGGATGGCTCTGCCGAAAAACGAGAGAGCTTGCCCGGCTCCCTTTGACTGGAGAAAGGTCAAAGAACCTCTTTCCCTTGCCTCCCCTGTGCAAGGGGAGGTGGGTCGCTGTCAGGCGGCCCGGAGGGGTTGACACAGAGAAATGCTTCGGTGTTCGCTTTATATCAGGTAAATTCGCAGCTTTTACCGCGCAATCCCTCAGTCTCGGCTGACGCCTCGACAGCTCCCTTTACACAAGGGAGCCTTGAATATACCGCACCGGCACATAGTAAAAACAAACAAATTGCAGAAAAGCCATTTTTTGACACGCTTGGCTCTCCCTTTGGGAGAGCTGTCAGCGAAGCTGACTGAGAGGGTCGTCCCTTGCGCTTATCAAAAATCCGCCGTAGGGGATGCATCTCCCGTCCCGGACGGTTCAGCGGGAGGCGAAACGCCTCCCCTACGGAGTGTGCCGTAAGTTTTCAACAAGTCTGTTGAAAACTTACGGGATTTGCGCGGGAAAGGTTCTGTTCCGCGTGAAAAATGCAGGAAAAAGTTGAAAAGTATAAACAACATGAAAACTGTTCAAATTTACACCGACGGCGCTTGCAGCGGCAATCCCGGACCGGGGGGCTGGGGCGCGATACTCAGCTATAACGGAATAGAGAAGGAACTGTCCGGCGGCGAAAAGCAGACCACCAACAACCGTATGGAGCTGACCGGCGTTATCTCCGCGCTCTCGGCACTCAAAGAGCCGTGCATCGTCGAGCTGTGGTCGGACTCCAAATACGTCATCGACGCGCTTGAAAAAGGCTGGGCGCAGGGCTGGCGCAAAAGAGGCTGGGTCAAGAGCGATAAGAAGCCGGCGCTGAACGCAGACCTCTGGGAACAGCTACTGCTACTGACGGAGAAACACGAGATGCACTACCACTGGGTCAAGGGTCACGCGGACAACGAGAAGAACAACCGCTGTGACGAAATGGCCGTTGAACGGAGGGACTACTTCGCCTCACTATGATGGATTTCAGAGACAAACCCTTAAAACTATTCGTCAGATATATCGCGCGGCACAAAGGGCTTTTCGCCATAGATATGCTGTGCGCGGTGCTCGTTGCGGCGATAGACCTGATTTTCCCGCTCGTGTCGCGCTACTCGATGAACGAGCTTCTGCCGAAAAAGCTGTATGCGGCGTTCTTCGCGGTGATGGCAGCGCTGATACTGAGCTTCGTTATCAAAGGCGCGCTGAGCTATGTCATCACGGTCGCGGGGCACAGGATGGGCGTGCTGGTAGAATCGGATATGCGGCGCGACCTGTTTTCTCACCTGCAGGAGCTGTCCTTCGAGTTTTATGACAAAAACCGCACGGGCGTGCTCATAAGCCGCGTGACGAGCGACCTCTTCGATATTACCGAGCTTGCTCACCACGGCCCCGAAAACCTTGTCATCAGCGGCCTCACTATGGTGGGCGCGCTCGTTTGTATGACGGTTATCGAGTGGCGGCTGGGGCTTGTTATCGCGCTCGTCGTGCCGCTGTGTCTGTGGTTTACGATGTCGCAGAGAGTCAGGATGCAGCGGGCGAATATCGAGGTCAAGCGCAAGACCGCCAACATCACCGCCGCCATCGAGAGCGGCATCTCCGGTATCCGAACCGCGAAGGCCTTTGCCAACGAGCAGGAGGAGCTGCGTAAATTCGACAGCGCGAACGCCCTCTTTCGCTCATCCAAGAACGAGTTTTATAAGTCCATGGGGCTTTTTATGAGTGGGATGGAGTTCACCGTCAGCGTCGCGCAGGTCATCGTTATCGCGGTGGGCGGTTTTCTCATCATGCGCGGCACGCTGGGGTATGTTGACCTTGTGACCTTCACGCTGTATGTGGCAAGCTTTGTCACCCCCGCGAAGAAATTAGCGCAGTTCTCGGAGCAGTTTATGAAGGGCTATGCCGGCTTTTCACGCTTCACCGAGATAATGCGCACCGAGCCGCAGATAAAGGACGCGCCCGACGCGATCACGCTTGAGAATGTGCGCGGCGAGATAACCCTTGAGAACGTCTCCTTCAGCTACTCAAACGGTATTCCCGTGCTGAGAAATGTTGATTTGAAAATCGCGCCCGGTGAGTGCGCTGCCGTGGTAGGCCCGTCCGGCGGCGGCAAAACCACGCTGTGCAGTCTCATCCCCCGCTTTTACGACGTGAGCGAAGGCGCGGTGCGCATTGACGGCACGGACGTGCGGAAGCTGACGCAGAGGAGCCTTCACAAAAATATCGGCATTATCCAGCAGGATGTGTTCATGTTCGCCGGAACCGTACGCGAGAACATCCGCTACGGCAGACCCGACGCGACCGACGCCGAGATAGTCGAGGCGGCAAAGCGCGCGGAGATCCATGACGAGATAATGCAGCTTCCGGACGGCTACGACAGCTATATCGGTGAGCGGGGAGTGATGCTCTCCGGCGGGCAGAAGCAGAGAATTTCCATTGCGCGCGTGTTTCTGAAAAATCCGCGCATCCTCATCATGGACGAGGCGACCTCCGCTCTCGACACCGTGACCGAGCGCAGCATACAGTCCGCGCTCGACGAGCTGAGCCGCGGCAGAACCACGCTCATCGTCGCGCACCGTCTCTCAACGGTCAAAAACGCGGACACCATCGTCGTCATCGACGGCGAGAAAATAACGGAAAAAGGCACGCACGAGCAGCTTCTCGCCAAAAACGGCGAGTACGCCGCACTCTGCCGTGCACAGGAACTGATCGGAAAGGAGAAACTATGCTGACAGTAAGAAAAGCGGGACACAGGGAACTTGAAAGATACTATTCCCTGTTCGAGGTCGATTTCAACAAGGCGGAGCTGCTGCCGAAGCTGTGCTTACATAAGGGGCTGCTGAACGGAAGCTGGGAGCTGGTCATCGTGAGTGATGAGGAGAGCCGTATCGACGTGGCCTACGCGCTCGTCGGGTGCAAAAACCTCTACGGCTACGCCCTTTTGAAGTATTTCGCGGTCATGCCGTGGTACAGGGAAAAGGGGCTGGGAGTGCAGGCGATGCGCCTGATAAACGCCCGATACGCCGAAAAACAGGGTATAATCTGCGAGATAAGCTCTCTTGACCGGGACGAGGCGAAGGTGAGAAAGCTCAAGCGTTTCTTCTCCCGCTTCGGGTATCAGGAGGTCGGGTGCGACTGTAATATCGGCGGTGCGCCCACGCATATAATGTTAAAGCCCTGCAAATGCAAAACGGACATTACACCCGTCGCGCACAGAATACTCCCGGATTTTTACGACAACATATCCGCAAAATTCATGCTCGACATTAAAAAGCCTGAATAAGCGCAGGCGCACAGGTAAATATGGACATTCTTTTTGATCAGATACTGAATCACAAGGAAGCCGCCGCACTCCCCTCCCTCATGGAGCGCGGTGGGCTTCCTGCGCTCGTTTCCGGACTTTCGGCGGTACACCGTGCGAACCTGGCGGCGGCGCTGAAAAACAAAA
>CAMEHJ010000029.1 GCA_945917385.1 uncultured bacterium | reverse complement strand
TCAAAATCAGCCCGACAGTGCCGCTCAAATGCGGTGAGTGTTCAACTCCCGTTGGGCTAACCATCTTATTATACACGAATTGTGTTGAAAATACCATAGCTTTTGTGGTAAGATAATTTGAATTACTTTGCTTGGGAGAAAAACATGGCATACAAAAGAATTGTTATAGATACAGAGCAAATCAAGGCGCAGGAGGCCGTCTGTGCGGAGATTTTTGACCTTGTCACCGCGAACGGACAGCGCCCCCTCGCGATGGTGGACACCTACGGCTGCCAGCAGAACGAGGCCGACAGCGAAAAAATACGCGGCTACCTTGCCGAGATGGGCTACGGCTTCACGCAGGACGAGTATCAGGCGGACGTCATCGTCATCAACACCTGCGCCGTGCGCGAGCACGCGGAGATGCGCGTTTTAGGCAATGTCGGTGCGCTGAACCACACGAAGAAGGCACGTCCCGGCCAGATCATCGCCGTGTGCGGCTGCATGGTTCAGCAGGAGCATATGGCGGAGAAGATAAAAAAGAGCTATCCCGTGGTTGACCTCGTGTTCGGCCCGCACGAGCTTTGGAGATTTCCGGAGCTTCTGCGGCAGGTCATGCAAGGCCACAAGCGCGTTTTCCGCACCGACAAATCCGACGGCGCCATTGCCGAGGGCATACCCCAGCGCCGCGACGGGACTGTCAAGGCGTGGCTTTCCATCATGTACGGCTGCAACAATTTCTGCACCTACTGCATCGTCCCCTACGTCAGAGGGCGGGAGCGGTCGAGACTGCCGGAGGACATTGTGAACGAGGCGAGAGAGCTTGTCGCGCAGGGCTACAAGGACATCACTCTGCTCGGCCAGAACGTCAATTCCTACGGCAATGACCTCAATATCGGCGTTGACTTTGCCGACCTTCTCCGCATGATAAACGACATCCCCGGCGAGTTTATTATCCGCTTCATGACGAGCCACCCGAAGGACGCGACCGAAAAGCTTTTCAAAACCATGGCGGAGTGCCCCAAATGCGCCCACCAGCTCCATCTGCCCGTGCAGTCAGGCAATGACCGGATCCTGAAAGCAATGAACCGCCACTATGACCGCGCGGCGTATCTCAGACAGGTAGAGCTTGCAAAGAGCTATATGCCCGACCTTGTGCTGACAACGGATATCATCGTCGGCTTCCCCGGCGAGACGGACGAGGAGTTTGAGGACACCATCTCCCTTGTCGAGCAGGTGCGCTACGACGCGATGTTCACCTTCATCTACTCAAAGCGCGTCGGCACCCCCGCCGCCTCCATGTTAGACCCCTACACCAGAGAGCAGAAGCAGGTGCATTTCGACCGGCTTATGGATGTCTCCAACCGCATCTCCGGCGAGAAGCACCGCGAGTACGAGGGAAAGACGCTGCGCGTACTCATCGACGGGGAGACCGGGCGCGACGAATATAATCTCTCCAGCCGCACAAACGGCGGCAGACTTGTCCACCTGCGCGGCGGCAGAGAGCTTATCGGCAGCTTCGCGGACGTGAAAATCACAAGCAGCAACACGTGGGCATTGTACGGAGAGTTGGTCTGAAGAAAGAGAGTTATCATCATGGCTGAGCTTACACCCATGAAAAAGCAGTATAACGAGATAAAGGAGCAGAATCAGGACTGCCTGCTGTTCTTCCGTCTCGGCGACTTTTACGAGCTATTCAACGAGGACGCCGTTACCGCCTCGCGCGAGCTGGACATTGCCCTCACGACGCGGGACAGAGCGGTCGAAAACCCGGAGGAGCGCACCCCCATGTGCGGCGTGCCGTACCACAGCGCCGAGGCGTATATCGCGCGCCTCATCGCCAAGGGCTACAAGGTCGCCATCTGCGAGCAGACGGAGGACCCGGCGCTTGCAAAGGGGCTTGTCTCCCGCGAGGTCATCAGGGTCATCACCCCCGGCACCGTGACGGAAAGCTCCATGCTCGAAGAGGGGAAGAGCAATTATATCTGCGCGGTCTACCTTGAGGGCGGGCGCGGGGGAGCCGCGTTCTGCGACATCTCAACGGGCGAATTTTGCTGCGCCGCCTTTGACGACGACGCGGTGACGCATATCATAAACGAGCTTGGCCGCTTCTCCCCGCGCGAGGCTGTGCTGTCTGCGGGAGCTGAGCGGGAGAGTGCCGTCACGGAGTTCCTGACAAAGAAGCTCGGCGCGATGCTTGAGCACGGGGGCAGCGAATTTGAGTTCATGCCCTCCGCCGCGAGAGTGTGCGAGCGCTTTCGCTTCAGGGATATCGACGACGCCGGCATCGGGGACGCGCCCGCCGCCGTGTGCGCGTCGGGCGCGCTGCTTGCGTATATCGAGCAGACGCAGAAGTTCGACCTCAGCCACATTAACCGGCTCGACGTGTTTTACGGCGGGCGGTATATGGAGCTTGACTGGACCACCAGAAGAAGCCTTGAGCTGACGGAATCTCTGCGCAGCGGCGAAAAGCGCGGCAGCCTTCTCTGGGTGCTGGACAAGACCAAAACCCCCATGGGCGGCAGGCTTCTGCGCGCGTGGATGGAAAGGCCGCTGCTCTCCGCCGCGGCGATCAAGCGCCGCCATGCCGCCGTGAGCGAGCTGGTGGCCGACAACGTAAAGCGCGCGGAGCTTATTCTCTCGCTCAAGGAGATAAGCGATATGCAGCGGCTTGTCGGCAGGTGCGTCTACGGCACGGCGGGCGGGCGCGACCTCAGGACGCTTGCGCTCTGCGCGGGGGTGCTGCCGCGGCTCAAGGAGCTGCTGAAGGACGCAAAATGCGCGGAGCTTCGCGACATTGCGGCACTCGACGCGCTTGAGGATATGCGGCGCGAGCTTGACAGGGCCATCTGCGACGAGCCGCCCTTTTCCGTGCGCGAGGGCGGAATACTCCGCCGCGGCTACTCCGAGGAGGTTGACCGTCTGCGCGAGCTGCGCGACAACGGCGCGCGGATGGTAAGCGAGCTTGAACAGCGCGAGCGCGAACGAACCGGCATCAAAAAGCTCAAGGTCGGCTACAACAAGGTGTTCGGGTATTATATAGACATTCCGCGTTCCGCGGGGCTTGATAAGGTGCCGGACGATTATATCCGCCGCCAGACCCTCGTTTCAAACGAGAGGTACATCACCCAGGAGCTGAAAGACCTTGAAACCCAGCTTCTCACCGCGAGAGACAGGGTAAACGAGCTTGAATATAAATTCTTTGAGGAGCTGCGCTGCGCCGTCGCCGCGATCGTTGACAGAATTCAGGCGGCGTCGGACGCCGTTGCGCGGCTGGACGTGCTCTGCTCTTTTGCCGAGGTCGCGGTGCGAAATAACTACACCTGCCCGGAGATAGACACCTCCCGCTCTCTGCACATTGTCTCCGGCCGCCACCCGGTTGTCGAGCAGACACTGAAGGATGTGCTGTTTGTGCCGAACGACACCTTTCTGAATGACTCCGACGACCGCGTCGCCATCGTCACGGGGCCGAATATGGCGGGCAAATCCACCTATATGCGCCAGACCGCGCTCATCGTGCTGATGGCGCAGATAGGCTCGTTCGTGCCGGCGAAGAGCGCGCAGATAGGCATTGTTGACCGCGTGTTCACGCGCATCGGCGCGTCGGACGACCTCGCCTCCGGCCAGTCCACCTTCATGGTGGAGATGAGCGAGATGGCGAACATCCTCAGACACGCTACCGGCGCGTCCCTGCTCATCCTCGACGAGATAGGGCGCGGCACCTCGACCTTTGACGGCATGGCCATCGCGCGCGCGGTGCTTGAATACTGCGCGGACAAGCGCAAGCTCGGTGCAAAGACGATGTTCGCCACCCACTATCACGAGCTTTCCGCCCTTGAGGGGGAGCTGCCCGGCGTCAGGAACTACAATATAACCGCCAAAAAGCAGAGCGGGAATCTCGTCTTTCTCAGAAAGATAGTCCGGGGCGCCGCCGACGACAGCTACGGCATCGAGGTCGCAAAGCTTGCGGGCCTGCCCGACAGCGTTATAAACAGGGCAAAGACCTGCCTCAAGGAGCTTGAGGGCGGCGGGCTTAACACAGCGCCCGTAAAGCATCCCTCGGAGGAGCATGACCAGATAAGCTTTGCCGACGTGGGAGCTGACGAGGTGCGCGAGAGACTTTTGTCGCTCGACCTCAACACGATAACGCCCATCGAGGCGATGAACCTGCTCTTCGAGCTGCAGAAGAAAGCGAGAGGCTGAAATGCGAGCGAAAAGAGAAAAGAACCTTGCGCCGAAAACCTTTGATAACGGCCTGACCGTGCGGGAATATGCCCTCATGGCGGGCTTCATCCCGATTCACATTCTGGTGATCCCGAACCTTGTGGGCTTCATCCCCCTGCTCGGTGATGACGCCGTGACGATGAACTTCGTCTGCTACTGCATCAGCGCCCTCACAATGCTTGCGGTGGGCTTTCGTCTGCTGCGGCGCGACTATGACGTGCTGTGCGACAATCTTCTGAGGGTCGTTCTTGAAATTCTGGGTGCGTACTTTGCGATGATAGCGATGAACCTCGCCGTGTCCATGGTGTTTCAGCTCATCACGCCTGTCGGCAACCCGAACAATGCCGAGGTCGTGTCGATGTCGGAGCTGAGCTACGGCAAGTCCGCCGCGATGACGGTGTTTCTTGCACCAATAGCTGAGGAGATAATGTTCCGCGCGGGTGTGTTCGGATATTTCGCAAGGCGCAGCCGCGCTCTGGGCTATATCGTCACGGTGCTGCTGTTTTCGCTCTACCATGTGTGGAGCTACGCCATCATAGACCCGGCAAACCTCATCTACATTATACAGTATATCCCGGTGTCGTTTCTGCTCTGCCTTGTGTATGAGCGGACACGTTCGATCTGGGGCTGCATCTTTTTCCATATGATGGTAAATTCCATCGCCCTTCAGGCGCTCCAGGCGCTCGAACAGCTCATGTGAGGAGTCGGGACATGGAATATGTTATCAGACCCATTGCCCATATCGCAAGCGACTATAAGACGAAGTTCGGCATCCCCCGTCAGGCGGGCATCGTCCGCGAGACGGAGAGCACCGTGATTTTTGAGCCCGAATACCGCGACCCGGAGGCGCTTCGCGGCATCGAGGGCAGCAGCCACCTCTGGCTCATCTGGCAGTTTTCGGAGAATCTGCGCGAGGGCTGGTCGCCCACGGTGCGCCCGCCGAGACTCGGCGGGAATAAGCGCATGGGCGTTTTTGCGACGCGCTCGCCCTTCCGCCCGAACGCGCTGGGGCTTTCGTGCGTCAGGCTTATCGCGGTGGAGAAAACGGCGCAGTACGGTACGGTGCTTCGCGTGGCGGGCGCCGATCTGATGGACGGCACGCCGATTTTCGACGTCAAGCCCTACTCCCCCTACGCCGACTGCGTTCCCGACGCGCAGAGTGCGTTTGCACCTGCGCCGGAGGAGACGCTGCCCGTCGTGTTCATGGAGGGAACAATGGAAAAGGTGCCGGAAAACAAGCGCGCGGCGCTCAGAGGCGTTCTCGCAAACGACCCGCGGCCGCGGTATCAGAACAGTTCCGAGCGCGTGTACGCGATGGAATTTGCGGGACTTGAAGTGAAATTCCGGGTAGAGAATAAAACCGTTTTTGTGACGGAAATCAATAAATGAGGCGAGAATATGTTATATTTCATGTCGGATTATACCGAGGGCGCACACCCCAAGGTGCTCGCGCATCTGTGTGAGAAGAATATGGTCAGCCTTCCCGGCTACGGCTTTGACGAGAGCACCGACTCCGCCAAGGCGAAAATTTGTGAGGCTTGCGGCAGGGACGATTTGCAGATACAGTTTCTCGTCGGCGGCACGCAGACGAATCAGGTGGCAATCTCCACCCTGCTCTCCGAGGACGAGGCGGTAATCACCGCGTGCACCGGCCACATCACCGAGCATGAGGCGGGCGCCATCGAGTATTCCGGCCACAAGGTCATCTCCCTGCCCCAGCACGAGGGGAAGATAGACGCTGCCGAGCTTGACGCTTTCATAAAGCGCTACCGCGCGGACGAGAATATCGACCATCTTGTATGGCCGAAGCTGGTGTACATCTCGTTCCCGACGGAGTACGGAACGCTGTATTCAAAGGCGGAGCTTACGGCGCTCTCCAGGGTCTGCCGCGAAAACGACCTTATCCTGTACATGGACGGGGCGCGCATGGGCTACGGCCTTACGAGCGAGAGAAACGACCTCACTCTGCACGATATCTGCGAGCTGACGGATGCCTTTTACATAGGCGGCACCAAGGTCGGCGCGCTCTGCGGCGAGGCGCTGATATTTACGCACCGGAATATGCCGCCGCGCTTTCTTGCGCGGATAAAGCAGCATGGCGCGCTGCTTGCGAAAATGCGCGTCGTGTCCCAGCAGTTTGAGGCGCTGTTCACGGACGGACTGTATTTTGAAATCGGCCGCCACGCAAACGCCCTTGCGAGGGAGCTTCGATGCGCCTTTGAGGAAAAGGGCTACGAGATTTTCATCGACTCTCCCACGAACCAGCAGTTCGTCGTCATGGATAAAGCGACCATCGACCGCCTGCACGAGCACGCCGCCTTCGGTATCTGGGAGTGGGTGGACGATAACCGCGCCGCCGTCAGATTTGCAACCAGCTGGGCAACGACCGAGGAGTCCGTAGAAGCGCTCAAAAAGCTTTTATGATACCTACATGAAAAATTCTCCCCTGAACCAAAGGGTTCGGGGGAGAATTTTTCATTTTGCGCGTTTGGAGCGGAGCATATATACTCCCACGGCGTTTGAGATTATCGTGAACACGTCGAAGGCGACGCCCACGAAATTGAGCGCCCGCCAGTCGAAAAGCGTCCACATTATCTGCCCGATAATGATGGATATTTTCAGCTTGCGTTCATCCTTCGTGTCAAGCATCCAGATGAAGATGGCCGTCGCGAAAAAAGGCATCCACCCGATGACGCCCATCGAGTTGAACGCCCATGTCAGCACCGCCTGAATCGCAATGAATACAAGCTTGAAGCGAAGCGTAAACTCCCGCTTCAGGCAGATGAGGTTTCGCGCGACAGCCAGAACTCCCGCAATGGCGCCGCTTGCCGCGCCGAGCATAAGATGCGCCGCGCTCTGTATAACGCACTGCACGCACTGCACCGCGAGGATCTGCCGCTTTTTCTTGAGAAAACCGACCGTCACCATCAGCGACGAGCCGGCAAGCATCACGATATTGCCAAGAATTACTAAATTCATTGCACTCTCCTTATAAAATAAAAACCGCCGCTATTCTATGCTCTGTATGCACGCTTGTCAAGAGATGCGCGGGAAAAATGTCCAACCGCCTCCGTCACAAAAACTTTAAAAATTTGATGTTGAATTTTCAACATCTATGTGGTATATTCCCGTTGTTGATTTTCCAACAAGCAAGGAGGAAGCTATGCTGTCAAGATTTGAACACTTCACCTATGACATCAACGAGATAGACCTGCACTGGCACCGCATTGCCTCCGCCGGCATGAAGCGCTACGGGCTGCGCGGCGGGACGAGCATATATCTCACGAAGCTTTCCGCCGCGCCCGACGGCATGAGCGCGTCGGAACTATCTGCGGCGTGCGGCAGGGACAAGGCGGATGTGTCGCGCGATTTGCGGCAGCTTGAGCGCGCGGGGCTTATCTCGCGCGGCAAGGGCTACCGCGCCTGCGTGACGCTTACCGAGCAGGGGCAGGCGCTTGCAGAGCAGATCATACGCAAGGCGGAATACGCCGTCGGCTTTGTCGGCGGTTCGCTCACGGAGGAAGAGCGGGAGATTTTCTACTCCGTGCTCGACAGGATAAGCGCCAATATGCGGCGGCTGAGTGAAATCGGTCTGGACTGACTGAAAGGAGAGAACATATGGCAATCAGATTTGTGACGGATTCTGCGTCCGATATCACCCTCGCGGAGGCGAAGGAGCTGGGCGTGCGCCTTGTCCCGCTCACGGTGAGCTTTGGCAGTGAGGAGTATGCCGACGGCCTTGAGCTGAGCCACCGGGGATTTTTCGAAAAGCTTATAGAGAGCGACGTTATGCCCACCACCTCGCAGGTCAGCCCTGCTGCCTTTTCGGAGGTGTTCGCGGAGCTTACCGCGAACGGCGATGAGCTTGTGGTGATAACCCTGTCCTCCAAACTCTCCGGCACCTATCAGAGCGCCTGCATCGCGGCGGAGGACTTTCCCGGCAGAGTCCATGTCGTTGACAGTCTCAGCGCCACGATGGGAGAGCGTCTGCTTGTGCTTGAGGGACTGAGACTTGTAAGCAAGGGTATGAGCGCGGCGGAGACCGCGAAAACGCTCGAAGCGTACAGGCATCAGGTTTGCGTGCTCGGAATGCTCGACACGCTGGAATACCTCAAGAAGGGCGGGCGTATCTCCTCCGCCACCGCCTTTGCCGGGGAGCTGCTGGCGATAAAGCCGGTAGTCACGATTGATGACGGCGAGGTCAGGCTCATCGGCAAGGCGCGCGGCTCGAAAAACGGAAATAATCTTTTGCGAAAGCTTGTCGGAGAAAAGGGCGGCGTGGACTTTTCTCGCCCGTTCACACTGGCGTACAGCGGGCTTTCGGACGCAATGCTGAAAAAATACATCGACGACAGCCGCGATCTCTGGCAGAGTGCGGCAGACGCCCTCCCCATCAGCACCATCGGCTGCGTCATCGGCGCGCACCTCGGCCCAGGTGCCGTCGGCGTTGCGTTTTTTGCGAAGGGCTGAGATAATGCAGATTGCGCAGCCGGCATCTGGCGAGGTTTAATTCCGGTGATTATGTAAGGAGAAACGAGCTATGGCGAATATTCTCGTAGTAGAGGACGACAGAAGCATGAGACTTCTTACCTCTGCGCGGCTTTCCGACACCTACAATGTCATCTGCGCCTGCAACGGCAGCCGGGAGCTTTTGCAGCATCTGTGGCTGAACCTGCTCTCCAACGCGATAAAATACACGCCCTCCGGCGGGGAAATCGCGCTCACGCTCTGGCGTGAGGACGAAAACGCCGTAGGGGAGGCGCCTCCCGAAAAGCAAAACAGCCGGAAAGCCCTGTAAGGGCTTTCCGGCTCAGCTTGTCAAAGAAGTCCCTGCTTTCGTTAGGCGAAAGCGGGGACATCGGCA
>CAMEHJ010000028.1 GCA_945917385.1 uncultured bacterium | reverse complement strand
TAAAAAGCATATATTCCTCCGGATGAACCGCTCGGTGCGGCAAATCAGATCCGTGCCGCGCCCGTCTCACGGGCGGCTTTTTTGACGGCTTCCGCGACTGCGGTGGCCGCGCGCTTATCAAAGGGGGACGCGATAATGTACTCCGCGCTCAGCTCTTCCTCGGAGATAAGGGAGGCGAGAGCGAAGGACGCCGCGCGCTTCATCTCCTCGTTGATGCATCTTGCGCGGCAGTCGAGCGCGCCGCGGAAAACGCCGGGGAAGGCGAGAACGTTGTTTATCTGGTTGGGGAAGTCGGAGCGCCCGGTGCCGACAACGGCGGCGCCTGCCTTTTTCGCAAGGTCGGGCATGATTTCGGGCGTGGGGTTTGCCATCGGGAGAACGACTGCGCCGGGAGCCATGGAGCGCACCATCTCCTCGCTGACGATACCGGGCGCGCTCACGCCGATAAGCACGTCCGCACCCACCATCGCGTCAGCCAAAGTGCCGGTTTTCAGCTCCTCGTTGGTCATGCCGGCTATCTCCCTGTGGGCGGGATTCGTAAGCTCGTCCGTGCGGCAGAGGATACCGCGGCGGCCGGTGAGGATAAGGTGCTTCGCGCCGAGATTCATAAGGTGCTTTGCAATGGCGATGGCGGCGGAGCCTGCCCCGCTTATGACGATGCGCACCTTGGCCATGTCCTTGCCGACAAACTTCAGCGCGTTTATGAGCGCCGCGCCGACGACAATCGCCGTGCCGTGCTGGTCATCGTGGAAGATGGGGATGTCGCAGATTTCCTTGAGCCTGCGCTCGACCTCAAAGCAGTGGGGGGCGCTGATATCCTCAAGATTTACCCCGCCGAAGCAGCCGGACAGCAGGTAAACCGTGCGCACGATCTCGTCCACGTCCTTGGTGCGAAGACAGATGGGGAAGGCGTCAACGTCGGCAAACTCCTTGAACAGCGCGCATTTGCCCTCCATGACGGGCATGGCGGCGTCCGCCCCGATGTCGCCCAGACCGAGCACCGCGGTGCCGTCGCTGATAACGGCGACGAGGTTATGCCGGCGCGTGAGCGTCCACGACAGCTCCGGATCCTTCTGTATCTCAAGGCAGGGCTGCGCAACGCCCGGCGTGTATGCAAGCGACAGCGCCTCCCTGTCCTTCACCTCAACTCTGGAGACGACCTCTATCTTGCCGCCCCACTGCTCATGCTTTGCGAGCGCTTCTTCGTATATTCCCATGTTTCCGATTCCTTTCAGCACATCTGCTCCGGGTGGAACAGTTCATCAAATTTTTCTCCGTCGAGATAGCCGAGCGCGATGCAGCTCTCTCTGAGGGTGAGGTTTTCTTTGTGGGCTTTTTTCACGACTGCGGCGGCGTTTTCATAGCCGATATGCGGACTGAGCGCCGTGACGAGCATAAGGGACGAATCGACATAGTGCTGCATCCGCTCGCGGTTTGCGCGTATGCCGCACACGCAGTTGGTTTCAAACGAGCGCATCACGTCCGCAAGCAAGGTCACGGACTGGAGATAGTTGTAAATTATTACGGGCATAAACACATTGAGCTGGAAATTGCCCTGAGACGCGGCCATCGAGACAGCGGCGTCGTTCCCGAAAACCTGCACCGCGACCATGGTTACAGCCTCGCACTGGGTGGGATTGACCTTTCCCGGCATGATGGAGGAACCGGGTTCGTTCTCCGGGATGCTGATTTCACCGAGGCCGCAGCGCGGGCCGCCGGCGAGCCAGCGAATATCGTTTGCGATTTTCATAAGGTCTGCCGCGAGAGCCTTGAGCGCGCCGTGGGCAAACACCAGCTCGTCCTTGGAGGAGAGGGCGTGAAACTTGTTTTCCGCGGTGTAAAAGTCGGTGCCGGTAAGCTCGGAGATTACGGCGGCGACCTTGATATCAAAGCTTTTCGGGGCGTTTAGCCCGGTGCCGACGGCGGTTCCGCCGAGGGCGAGAGCGCGGAGCGGCCGGAGGGAGGAGCGTATCATCTCCAAATCCTTTTCAAGAGAGGAGCGCCAGCCGCTTATCTCCTGCGAAAAACGGATGGGAGTCGCGTCCTGAAGGTGGGTACGGCCGCTTTTTATTATGCCTTCGTTCTCCGCTTCAAGCTTCTTAAATGCGTCAATAAGTGAGCATAATGCGGGAATAAGGCTGTTTTCTGTCTCTAATACCGCCGAAATGTGCATCGCGGCGGGGAACACGTCGTTCGAGGACTGGGACATATTCACATGGTCGTTCGGATGCAGAAGCTTCTCACCGGCAAAGGCGTTGCCGTAGTTTGCAATGACCTCGTTCACATTCATATTGGTCTGGGTGCCGCTGCCGGTCTGCCAGACGGCGAGCGGGAAATTGTCGTCCAAAGTGCCGGAAATAATAGAATCTGCCGCAAAAGTGACGGCTTTTAAGCGTTCCGGTGTCATACGCTCCGGCAGAAGCTCCGCGTTCACGGCGGCTGCCGCCTTCTTTATCAGGGCGAGAGCGTGGATGACGGGGAGGGGCATTTTCTCCGTGCCTATCTTGAAATTTTGGTAGCTGCGCTGGGTCTGCGCGCCCCAGAATTTCTCGGCGGGGACGCGGATCTCGCCCATGGAGTCGTGCTCGATACGGTAATTCTGAGTATTTTCCATACAAAACGCTGCCTTTTTTCGTATAAAATCGTGTCTAAATATTGTACTGCATATTGCAAAAAATTGCAAATAAATAATAAAAAAACGAACGCCATGTCGGTTTGACACGGCGTTCATAATTTTGGTGGGTATCAGTAATAGATTCTGCCTTCAAAGACGAGCTTTGCGTCGCCTGTCAGGGTGATGCCGTCGTCGGTATAATTCACGATGAGGTCGCCGCCGCGAAGCTTGACGGTGATATCCTCGCCCTTGGGACAAAAGCCGTTTTCCACCGCCGCCGCGACAGCAGCACACGCGCCGGTGCCGCATGCGAGGGTCTCGCCGTTGCCGCGCTCCCACACGCGCATCTTTAGCATATTGCGGTTGACGACGCGGACAAACTCGGTATTGGTGTGTTCCGGGAAAACGGATGCCTTTTCAAACAGGGGGCCGACTGCGGCGACGTCCACACGGTCAACGTGCTTTGAGAACACGACGCAGTGCGGGTTGCCGACGGAGAGACAGGTGACCTCATATTCCTTGCCGCCGACGGTGAGCGGAACGGAGATCACCTTTTCGGCAGCTATGCTCATGGGGATTGCGGCGGGGCTGAAGTCCGCCTTGCCGATGCAAACCGACACAAGAGTGACCTTGCCGTTTCGGGTGTAGAGCTTCAGAGGCTTCACGCCGCTGTCCGTCTCGACGGTGATATGGGTGGAGGACACAAGGCCGTTATCGTACACATACTTGCCGACGTTGCGGATGCAGTTGCCAGCCATCTTGCCGAGGGAGCCGTCGCGGTTGAAGATGCGCATTTTGACGTCGGCAATGTCGGACTTCTCAATTAAAACAAGTCCGTCCGCGCCGATGCCGAAGTGGCGGTCGCACATCTCAACGCAGAGCGCCTCCGGGCAGGTTATGGACGAGTCGAAGTTGTTGATGAAGATATAGTCGTCGCCGGTCGCCTGCATCTTGCAGAAGTTTATCTCCTGCTTTTCGCGCTTCATGGCGTTGAGGTCCACAAGCTCGGTATTGCTTTCGTTAAAGCGGCTGGCAATGATGTCGGCGGCCGCGTTCGCGGTGTCGAGGGAGGTAAAGCACGGGACGGACAGGCTCAGCGCCCTGCGGCTGAGGGAGAGATAATCGTCAAGGGTGGAGTCCAGAAGAGCGCCGGTATATACGACGTAGCTCACGACGCCGGAATCGAGCAGGGTGAAGAAGCTGCCGAGAGGCACCTCGTCCACGTCGATGCCGAGACTGCGGACACTCTCCGCCGTCTCCTTCGTTGCGCTGATGCCGAAGCCGAGATCGTCCAGCTTCTTGGCAAGAGAGACTATCTCAAGTAAATCATGGCTGTCCACACTGAGCAGCACACGGACGGAGCGGTCGGCGGCGGGGTATTTGAGGTGGGTGCCGGCGGCGGTCATGCCCTTGAAGATGGCTTCGTTCAGGGTCTTGCCGATGCCGAGCACCTCGCCGGTGGACTTCATCTCCGGGCCGAGATAGGAGTTTGCGCCGTGCAGCTTTTCAAACGAGAACACGGGCACCTTGACCGAGTAGTACGGCGGGGCGGGGCAGAGTCCCGTTCCGAAGCCCGCGGAGAGGAGACTGTCGCCCACCATGACGCGCGAGGCGATATCGACCATGGGGACGCCCGTGACCTTGCTGATATACGGGACGGTGCGCGAGGCACGGGGGTTAACTTCGATAACATACAGCTCGCCCTGATAGATTAGGTACTGGATATTCACAAGCCCCTTGGTGCCGAGGGCGAGTGCCAGCTTCTCCGAGCAGGCGGCAATGGTATCGACCATCTTGTCGTTGATGCTGTACGGCGGGTAGACGGCAATGGAGTCGCCGCTGTGGACGCCGGCGCGCTCGATATGCTGCATGATGCCGGGGATGAGGACATCCTTGCCGTCGGAGATCACGTCAACCTCAAGCTCGGTGCCCATCATGTACTTATCCACAAGCACGGGATTGTCAATGCCCTGGGCGAGGATGCGCTGCATATAGAGGCGAACCTCCTGCTCGTTATGGACGATGCGCATATTCTGCCCGCCTATGACATAGCTCGGACGGAGCAGAACGGGGTAGCCGAGAGACTGTGCCGCCGAGACTGCCTCCTCCTCGGTATTGACGCCCATGCCCTTGGGGCGGTGGATATTGAACTTCTCAAGAAGCGCGTCAAAGCGCTCTCTGTCCTCGGCAATGTCGATGCCCTCGGCGGAGGTGCCGAGAATGGGGATGCCGGCCTTGTCGAGAAAGCTTGTGAGCTTTATGGCGGTCTGGCCGCCGAAGGCGACGACGACGCCCACCGGCTTTTCGACGCGGATGATGTTCATAACGTCCTCCGGGCAGAGGGGTTCAAAATACAGCCTGTCGGCGGTATCGTAGTCGGTGGAGACGGTTTCGGGATTGTTGTTGACAATGACGACGTCGTAGCCGAGCTTCTTGAGCGCCCAGACGCAGTGGACGGAGGAATAGTCGAACTCGATGCCCTGACCGATGCGGATGGGGCCGGAGCCGAGAACCATGATAACGCTCTTGCCGCAGCGGGGGAAGGAGCGGGATTCGCACTCGCCGCCGGAGACGGAGTAGAAATACGGCGTTTCGGCGTCAAACTCGGCGGCGCAGGTATCGACCATCTTATAGCTGAACTCGCTCTCAGGGAGAGTGTCCGCGCCGGAGAGACGGCGGATGGCGGTATCCGGGTAGCCGAGCGCCTTGGCGCGCTTATATTTAGCATCACTCAGACCGTTTGCAAGGGAAGCTTCAAAGTCGGCAAGATTTTTGAGCTTTGACAAAAACCAGCGGTCGATCTTCGTGATGTCAAAAATCTCGTCCACGGTATAGCCCGCCTTTATGGCCTCAAACACGGTGAAGAGCCGATGGTCGTCAACATCCTTCAGGCGCTCGGACAGGGGGCGGGAATCGAGCGGAGGGGCGTTCAGGGAGTCGAGCGAGATCTCCGCGCCGCGAACCGCCTTCATAAGCGCCGCTTCAAAGCTCGGCGCGATCGCCATGACCTCGCCGGTCGCCTTCATCTGCGTGCCGAGAGCGCGGGAGGAGCCGACAAATTTATCAAACGGCCACTTGGGGAACTTCACAACGACATAGTCAAGAGCAGGCTCAAAGCAGGCACAGGTCTTGCCGGTGATGTCGTTCTTTATCTCGTCAAGGGTATAGCCGAGAGCAATCTTCGCGGTGATCTTCGCAATGGGGTAGCCGGTCGCCTTGGACGCGAGGGCGGAGGAGCGGGAGACGCGGGGGTTGACCTCGATGACCGCGTACTCAAAGCTGTCGGGGTTGAGCGCAAACTGGCAGTTGCAGCCGCCGACGATGTCGAGCGCAGAGATAATGTTCAGCGAGGCGGAGCGGAGCATCTGGTACTCCTTGTCCGAGAGCGTGAGCGCGGGGGCGACGACAATGCTGTCGCCGGTGTGGACACCGACGGGGTCGAAGTTTTCCATGGAGCAGACGGCGATGACGTTGCCGGAGGCGTCGCGCATGGTCTCAAACTCGATCTCCTTCCAGCCGTAGATGTACTTTTCGACAAGAATCTGGGTGATGGGGGAGGCGGTGAGCCCGCGCAGGGCGGCAGAGCGCATCTCCTCCTCGTCATAGGCGACGCCGCCGCCAGAGCCGCCGAGCGTGAAGGCGGGGCGGATAATGACGGGGTAGCCGATACTTGATGCTATTTTGAGCGCGGTCTCAACGTCGTTTGCGATTTCGGAGGGGATGGTAGGCTCACCGATGGAGTCCATGGTGTCCTTGAACAGGCGGCGGTCCTCCGCCTTGTTGATTGCCTCCACATTCGTGCCGATGAGACGCACGCCGTGCGCCTTGAGAAAGCCCGCTTCCTCAAGCTCCATGGCGAGGGTCAGTCCCGTCTGGCCGCCGAGACCGGCAAGCAGACTGTCGGGCTTTTCCTTGACGATGATACGCTCGAGCGTTGTGACGGTGAGCGGCTCAAGATAGATCTCGTCGGCAAGCGCCTTGTCGGTCATGATGGTGGCGGGATTTGAGTTGACGAGCACGACGTTTACGCCCGCGTCATGCAGGACGCGGCACGCCTGCGCGCCGGCATAGTCAAACTCCGCGGCCTGACCGATGACGATGGGGCCGGAGCCGATAACAAGAACCTTTTTTATGCTTTTATCCAGAGGCATTTTATTCCCCGCCTTTCATCATTCCGCAGAAGCGGTCAAACAGAAATTCCGTATCCCTCGGCCCGGAGCAGGCTTCGGGGTGAAACTGGACGGAGAACGCCCGCTGCCCTATGTAGTCGATGCCCTCGCAGGTGCCGTCGTTTGCGTTGACGTAGCGCACAACGCCGTTTTTCACGCTGTCGCTGACGACGGCGTAGCCGTGGTTCTGGCTGGTGATGAAGGTGCGCACGCCCTGCGTATCCCGGACGGGCTGGTTGCCGCCGCGATGACCGTACTTGAGCTTCTGTGTTTTGGCGCCCTGTGACAGCGCCATGAGCTGATGCCCGAGGCAGATGCCGAAGATGGGGACGCGGTTAAAGAGCCTGCCTATGGTTTCGATAATGCCGGTATTCTCGGCGGGGTCGCCGGGGCCGTTCGAGAGCATCACGCCGTCGGGCGAGAGGGCAAGAATCTGCTCCGCCGTGGTGTCCGCCGGGACGGATATGACCTCACAGCCGCGGCGGCGCAGGGAGCGGACGATGTTCGCCTTCGCACCGAAGTCCATGAGCACGACTCGGAATTTCTTTTCGCCCTCGGCGGGGTATGTGACGGTTTCGGACGAGGTGACGGAGCTCACGGCGTCGCTGACGGTATAGCAGCGGACGAAATTGAGATTGTCCGGCACTTCGGTACACAAAAGGGCGTTCGTGACGCCGTACTCGCGGATGATCCTCGTTATCTCGCGGGTGTCCACGCCGCAGATGGCGGGGATATTGTTCGCCTTGAGAAAAGTGTCCAAATCGTATTCACAGCGGAAGTTGGAGGGGGAAGTGCAGTGCTCGCGCACAACGTAGCCACGCACATGGCATTTGCCCTCAAAGTCCGCGGGGATGATGCCGTAGTTGCCGATGAGGGGGAAGGTCTGCACTACGATCTGGCCGTAGTAGCTGGGGTCGGTGAGCGTTTCAATATAGCCGCACATGCCGGTGGTAAAAACAAGCTCACCGACGGAGTCGATATCGGCGCCGAAGGCCTCGCCCTCGAACACCGTACCGTCTTGAAGAACCAGATATCTTTTCATAGCTTCATCATTATAATCTGAAAAATCAGAGCGTTGCCGCCGGGATTTCCCTTTCCGGCTTCCCGGCGAGCGCAATCAGAGCGAGCATGTCCGCACGTGCAGGGTCGGGAAGCTTTAGGAAAGTCTTTGCCTTTCAGATTCATGTTCTTTCTCCATACTAAAAAATAACGGGACGGACACGCTGTGCCCGCCCCGTGCGGGCCGCATATCCGCGTGGAGGTCAGTTGATGTCGCCCCATGCGGAACAAATTCTCATACTACTATTTGATTGGCATTGAACAGCAGCATCAAAGCACCTTGGAAAGGAAGGACTGAAGGCGGTCACACTGGGGATTGCCGAAGATATCCGCAGGGGAGCCGGTCTCCATAATGGAGCCCTCGTCCATGAATACCACACGTGTCGCGACCTCTTTCGCAAAGCCCATCTCGTGGGTCACGCACACCATGGTCATCCCCTCCCGGGCAAGCTCCTTCATAACGTCAAGCACTTCTCCCACCATCTCGGGGTCCAGCGCGGAGGTCGGCTCGTCAAAGAGCATGACATCCGGCTCCATGCACAAGGCGCGCACGATGGCGATACGCTGCTTCTGACCGCCGGAGAGCTGAGAGGGATAGGCGTCGGCACGGTCGGCAAGACCTACACGCTCCAGAAGCGTCATGGCCTTTTTCTCCGCCTCCTGCCTGCTCTTGCCCAAAAGCTGGGTAGGGCCGAGGGTGAGGTTCTTCAGGACGGTCATGTGGGGGAAAAGGTTAAAGTGCTGGAATACCATCCCCATTCTGCGGCGGCAAAGATTGATGTCGGAGCCGGGGGCGGTGAGCTCCGTGCCCTCAAACACAACGGTGCCGCCGGTGGGCCGCTCAAGCAGGTTGAGGCAGCGCAGGAAGGTGGACTTACCCGAGCCGGAGGGACCGATGACCACCAGAACATCGCCCTTTTCAATGTCGATGGAGACACCCTTCAGCGCATGGACCTCCCCCGCGTTGAAGTGCTTTTCAAGATTCCTGACGGAAATGATGGGTTCAGCGCTCACTGTTTCTCAGCCTCCTTTCCAGCTTGCCGATGAGCCAGCTTATAAACAGTACCAGCAGCAGGTATATCAGTGCCACCGCGATGAGCGGCATGAACGCCGAGAAGGTACGGCCGCGGATCACGTCGCCGCCTTTGGTCAGGTCCATAAGGCCGATGTAGCCGCAGACGGCAGTTTCCTTCAGAAGCGCGATAAACTCGTTGGCCAGAGAGGGAAGCACCGCTTTGAACGCCTGGGGAATAATGATCCAGCGCATCGTCAGCACATAGTTGAAGCCCATGCTGCGGCCGGCCTCAAACTGCCCTGCATCCACGCTCATGATGCCTCCACGGATGATCTCGGTGATGTACGCGCCGGAGTTGATGCCGAATACCA
>CAMEHJ010000027.1 GCA_945917385.1 uncultured bacterium | reverse complement strand
ATCGTGCTTTCTGAACAGAAAGTCGTTGTCGGTTATAGTCCGTCCCTCATAGTGAAGAGCCTCGCTCTCGCAGTAGCGGCAGTACTGCCGTTTATCATATTCTTTTCTTTGCGCAGTGCGACGTAGAGCTTGCGAAAGTGCTCCGACCGCAGCTCCGTGAGCTTGTAGTGACCTATGTGCAGAAGGAAGCGGTCGATATCGCTTTTCTCACGCGCTGCCGTGGAGCTTGCGAGCTTGTTTGGCGCAACGTACTCGTACTGCAACGAACCGGCACCGGGGCAAGGAGGAAAGACCTGCCGTGAAATAGGTGCGGCAAAAAGCTTCAAGGAGAAAGTCGACAACAACGACATTTGGAAAGTCCATCAGCGGGCGTATAAAAAATACTTTGCCCGTGTGAGCAAAGGAAAGATGTCCAAGCCGGATTTTGAAGTCTGGGCGCGCGAGGCAGAGCGCATGCGCGATGAGGCGCTTGCAAAAGACGAGATGGCGCGGGACAAAGCCGCACATGAGCAGATCGTGCGGAGGGTAACGGAGGAGCTTAATAGAGTGTAAAAAGTATAGTAGTATACAAAATATGATTATACTTTTCACACAGCTTGTTGTAACTTATCATTTTTACTTCTGCTTCATTTTCTTACAGGAAACTATAAAATCTCAAGCGGCCGTTTTGATAGGCAATCAAGGCGTGGGCGGTATGCCGCTCACGCCTTGATGTTTTTTAGCTTTACCTCTCAGTTCTGGCCGTAGTAGGCGTTTTTGCCGTGCTTGCGGAGATAGTGCTTGTCCAGAAGCTCCTGCTGCATGTGTCCGCTGTCGGGGTTGAGCATCATGGTGTGCCAGTCCATGAAGGCGACCTCCTCCATCACAACGGCGTTGTGCACCGCCTCTAAGGCACCCTTGCCCCAGGCGAACGGACCGTGCGAATGCACCACGACGCCGGGAACAGCGGCGGGGTCAGTGCAGGCAAAGGTTTCGATGATGACCTTGCCGGTCTCCTTTTCGTATTCGCCCGCGATCTCATCGGGCGTCATGAGGCGGGTGCAGGGGATGTCACCATAGAAATAATCCCCGTGCGTCGTGCCCATGGCGGGGATATTGCGCCCAGCCTGAGCGAACGTAGTCGCCCAGCGGGAGTGCGTATGAACGATGCCGCCGCACTTGGGGAACGCCTTGTAAAGCTCCACATGCGTGGGGGTGTCGCTTGACGGCTTCCATTTGCCCTCAACGCGCGTACCGTCAAGGTCGACCACGACCATGTCCTCCGTCGTCATGCCGTCATACGGCACGCCCGATGGCTTTATCACGACAAGCCCGCTCTCCCGGTCGATACCGGAGACGTTGCCCCATGTGAATGTCACAAGGCCATACTTCGGCAGCAGAAGATTTGCCCGAAGAACTTCCTCTTTCAGCTTTTCAAGCATATTGCCTCTCCTTTTCTTCTCAATCGGTGCTGTTCGCCTTCTCTATCACCCGCGCAGCGAGCTTATCGGTGAGCCCGAGGTCGTACACGGTCTGGAAGACGGTGTAGCGTGCGCGTATCTCCTTGCAGTAACGGAACGTGTCCATAAGCAGTTCATCGTCCACGCCGATGTCTGCCGGGGTGCAGGGACAGCCGATGTCCCGCAGAAGCGCGCGCACGGAGGAACTCTCCGGCAGGGTCTCAAGCTGAACGCGCACCGCATCCCAGCTGCGCTGCATACTGTCGATACGCGCGAGACGGCCTTCAATATTGTTTTTGCCTGCTTTCTGCTCCAAGGCAATGACCTCGTCTGCCGCTGCACCGTAGTGGGCGCGTATCTCCAGCTCCCATGCCGCAGAGTTGTAAGCGCGCGCACTCTCGCGCGCCGCGTCGAAGTCTATATTTTCCTTGAGCAGCTCCTCAATGAGCATCAGAACCAGCACCGTCCCCACGGCGACCTGCTCGCCGTGCATCGCGGGGCGGATACCGCGCTGCTCAAGTATCGTCTCCCAATAGTGGGACATATGGTGCTCCGCACCGGAAGCGGGGCGGGAATCGCCGTAAAGGCTGATGGCGGCGCCCGAGAGGACGAGACCGCGCATGACGCTGCCGAGTGTCTCCGGGTCGCGCTGCTTTATCTTCGGGGCTTCCTTCATCACATCCGCCACACATTCGCGCACGAGCGTGACGATATTATGGCAGTAATGCTCCCCGTTTATTATCCGCGCAAGCTCCCAGTCATTGAGGCAGGTGAGCTTGCCGATGAGGTCGCCGAAGCCCGCGACGGTCATGCGGTAAGGCGCGGTCTTGAGGATATCCGTGTCACCGATGATGACCTCGGTGCAGTGGGCGGGCATGGTGGCCTTGAGGTTGTTGACATTCATGATGCCGATGGAAGCGGCAAAGCCGTCCATCGGTGCGCCGGTGGCGACAGTGAAGCACGGCAGCTTGAGCTTGAAGCTGGAATAGCGCGTCATGTCGGTTATCGATCCCGTGCCGACGCCGATAATGAGGTCGCAGTCGTCCGGCTTATTTATCACGATCTCGCCGAGTGTCGCCTCGTCAAAGCCAAGGTGCGTTAACGTATGCTCTGCCGCAGCGATGCCAGCCGTCTGCATAAGCTCCATGCAGCGCGCGCCCGCAATCTTGTAGGTTATCTCATCGCAAAGGACGAGCGGATGGGCATAGCCCAGACTCTTCACATAGTGCGGCAGGCGCTCGATCGCGTCCGCACCTATTTCCACGCCCTTTATGGGCACATAATGCGTCCTGCCGCAGTCGCACTCTAACTTTATGTTGAGGTATTTTGAAAGCTCCTGCGGCGTATCGTACATTTTCATATATTCTCCCCTTTCAGGTGATTTCCGCCGGCGTTCACGCTCACGGTGAGCGCCGGCGGAAGTCACCGCGGCGGCGGTCCTTAAAACATAAGCCCGCATAAAGCGGGCTTATGTCGGTTAGATATTACAGCTTTGCCTATCAGCCCTGAACGGCGGCGAGGTGCTCGTTCCACTTGGCAAGAAGGTCAGCCTTCTGCGCGGTCAGAGTGGGGACGTCACGGGTGACCCAGGTGATGTCGCCGGACGCCTTGAGCCATGCGTTCTCGGGAGAGGTGTAGTTGGCGTTGGTGAAGCGGAGAGTGCCCTGCATGTACTCTGCCATGGCGCTCTGACCCTCAGCGGAGGTGACCCAGTTGACGAAAGCCTTTGCAGCTGCCATGTGGGGAGCACCCTTGACGATCGCAACACCGAAAGCAGAGGCGGAAGTGCCGTTGGAGGGGTAGCGAACCTCGGTGACAGCATTAGTGCCGAGCTCGGATGCGCTCTGGTTGAGCTTGATCGCACCGTCCTCGTAGGTCAGGCCGACAACGTACTCACCGTCAGAGACGGAGTTGAAGCAGACGGAAGACTTCTCAACAACGACCAGGTTCTCAAGGAGAGCGTCGATGTAGTCCCATGCCTCATCGGTGTCGATGCCGTAAACGGAGAAGATGTTGCAGAGGTTGTTCCATGCAGCGGAGGAGCTGTTGGGATCGGAGAGGACGATCTTGCCCTTGAGTGCGGGATTGAGGAGGTCTTCGTAGGACTGGATGTTCAGACCGAGTTCCTTCTCAAGCTCGGTGTTGACGCAGAAGCAAACGGTGGAGAGGTGATCCATGCTGTAAAAGCCGTTGGGGGTGCTGTAGCCTTCCATCTGCTCGTCGTCGTTGTCAGAGACCCATGCTTCGAATATCTCGGCGTACTTGTCGCCGTCGGAGTCAGCAAGGCCGCCCCAAGTAACGTCGCCCTGGGGGTTGCCGGCTTCGGCCTGAATCTTCGCGGTGAACTCACCGGCGGAACCGGAGATGACCTCGATCTCAATGTCGGGGTACACTTCGTTGAAGCAGGTCTTGAGAGCATCAAGGTCGGCTTCGGTCATGGAGGAGTAGAGGACGAGGGTGTCGCCCAGGTCTTCCTCGACTGCCGCGTCTTCGGCGGGAGCCGCTCCGTCAGCAGCGGGGGCTTCATTCTGAGCGGGCTGCTCAGCAGGTGCTGCGGACTGTCCGCAGGCGCACAGTGCAAAGATCATGCAAAGCGCCAGTACAAGTGCTAAGGTTTTCTTCATTTTGGTTCTCCTTTTTTTGATATATTCCCGGATGCATTTGCATCTATTGGGCGGTTGTGTGCCGGGGGATCAGAGCTGTATATCGTCCTCGGACTTGCTTATCGCCATGTAGAGGAAGAGGCTTAGTGCGGTGATGACGGTGAGGATGGCCGCAAATGCTGCTGCCGTGCCATATTCGCCGCGTCCGATGTAGATATACGCCTGCATAGTGAGGGTGGTGGTCTTGTTGCTGTAAAGTATGACGGAGCTCGACAGCTCTGTCACGATGGCGACCCAGCTGAGAATCGCGCCGGAGAGGATACCGTTTGACATCATGGGCACGGTTATCTTCACGAAAGTTTTCAGCTTCGACGCGCCGAGGCTTATCGCCGCCTCTTCTATGCTTATCGGGATCTGCATTAATGTCGCTGTTGCCGAGCGTATCGTGTACGGCATACGGCGTATCGCAAAGGACATGATCATGATGGCCATTGTGCCGGTGAGGGCAATGGGCTTGGAGCCGTAGGCGATGAGCAGTGCGATGCCGATGACGGCGCCGGGCATGATGTAGGGGAGCATAGCGATAGTGTCAAGCGAGTGGTTGAGCGCGTTGTTGCGGCGTACAACGAGGTATGCGAGCACGACCGCGATGACGATAATGACCGCAAGGGCGATGATGCCCATGACGAGCGTGTTGCGCGAGGCGAGCACGAGCTTTTTCTTCAGCGCGCTCTGGTAGTTGACAAGGGAGTACCCCACGCCGAAGAGCGAGCCTTTGCTGTTGCGGAAGCTGAGATAAATGATATATATCTGCGGGAGGATCGCAATGGCGCAGAGAAGATAGCAGTACAGATGCATGAGGAAGCCGCCGAGACCCTTTGCATCCTTCTTCTCCACGGGGTGCAGGGTGTTGATAGAGAATTTGAAGCGCCCTGTTGCCCACTTCTGGAGGAAGAATATCACGGCTGTGACGATGACCGCAATAATGGCGAGCGCTGCAGCAAAGTTGTAGTTTGCGCCGTTTTCACCGAGGTACTCGTTATAAAGCAGCACCGGGAAGGTTTTGAAGCCCTCGCCGAGGATGGTGGGCGTACCGAAGTCGGCAAACGCCTGCATGAACACCATGAGTGTAGCAGCGAGGATGGTGGGCATAGTGAGATGCAGCACGATGTTGAAAAGACGCTTCACACCGGTGCAGCCCATATTTGCCGAGGCCTCCATGAGGGTATTGTCAATGCTCTTGAAAGCACCGTTCATGTAGATGAACACGAGCGGGAAGAACTTGAGCGTCTGCGACAGGGCGATGCCGCCGAAGCCGTAGATGCTGGGCATGGTGATGCCGAGGGCGGTTTTGAAAAACTTTGTGATGACACCGCTGCGTCCGAGCAGCATGACCCACGAGTACGCGCCCAAAAACGGGGCGGACATGCAGCAAAGTATGCTGACGACGAAGAGAATCTTTGCGCCCTTGAGGCGGTAGAACGCATAAAAGTAAGCAAACGGAATACCGATCACGAGCGTGAGCACCGTGACAAAAATGGTGATCTTGAAAGAATTATAGATGGTGTCCACATAGTAGCTGTTGCTGAAAAACTTGTGGAACTGCTCCCACGAGAAGCTGCCGTCAGGCATGATGACTGCCTGCTTGATGACGCCGAACATCGGGTAAATGAGCACCGCGATGAATAGCACCAGCAGCAGCACAGAGACGATCAGCCAGCCGTCAAAACGTTTTTTGACCATAGCCTGCTCCTCCGTTATGCCTTCGCGCAGTCATTGCACACGCCGGTGAGTATGTTCTCCTCGCCGTCGGCAGTGAAGAGGTTGACTTTATCCGTGTTTATTTTCAGCTTTATCTCGCTCCCCGGTTCGATAATGCTGTCGATGGAGGACTCCTGAATTATCTCGACCTCCTCGCCGGAGGACAGGTGCACAAAGTAATGGGTGTTCAGCCCGAGGAACACGCAGTCATCCACGATGGCGGAGATACCCTCTGTGCTGTCACGGTCGAGCAAAAACTCTTCCGGACGCACGGACAAGGTGATCTCCTGCTCCTTCTGCTGCTCGGGGCGAACGGTATGTATCTCGGCGCGGTAGCCGGAGAGCGTTTCAAGATAGGTCTTGCCGCCGTCGACGACGAGCTTGCCCTTTATCACGTTGGAGCGGCCGATAAACGTGGCAACGAAGAGGTTTGCCGGGCGCTGGTAAATGCTCTTGGGCGTGCCGACATGCTGGATGACGCCGGCATTCATGACAGCGATACGGTCGGAGACCGCCATGGCTTCCTCCTGGTCGTGCGTGACATACACGGTGGTGATACCAACATTGTGCTGGATGTTCTTGATGACCGTGCGCATCTCAACGCGCAGCTTCGCGTCAAGGTTGGACAAAGGCTCATCCATCAGCAGAACGTCCGGCTCGATGCACAGTGCACGAGCGAGCGCGACGCGCTGCTGCTGACCGCCGGAAAGGCGCTCAGGCATACGGTCGGCGTACTGGTCGATCTGCATGAGCTTCATGAACTTCTCGGACTGGGTCTTTATCTTGTCCTTGGGGAACTTCTTGTTTTTCAGGCCGAATTCGACGTTCTTTCTTACGGTGTAATGCGGGAAAATAGCATAGTTCTGGAACACCATACCGATGTTGCGCTTGGCGGGGTCAAGGTCGTTGATGCGCTTCTCGCCGAAGTAGAAGTCGCCGCCCTCGATGCTGTTGAAGCCCGCGATCATTCTCAGAAGTGTGGTCTTGCCGCAGCCGGAGGGACCAAGCAGCGTGAAAAACTCGCCCTCTTTAATGTCAAGGCTCAAATCGGGAATGATGACATTGTCACCGTACTTTTTAAGAGCGTGTTTTATGATGATCTCTTCACTCACTTGTGCTCTCTCCTTTACATTTGTTGTATATTATTCGATTTCGTATATCTTCATCATCCGGCGCGTTCTCATAAGCGTCAGACGATTGCGCACAAGGGGTGAATTTTTCAGCAGTACGGGAAGCTCGCTCTCCTCCACACCGATGGAAGCAAGGTCGCGCTTCGCGTCCAGCATCTCCAAAAGCCCGTAAAGGTACTCCTCAGTCGGGAGCTCGTCAATTATACGCCGCAGCTCACCCCAGCTCGCGCTGAGATTTTCGCGGCTCACCTTTGCAAGGCAGTCATTTTCGTTTTCTTTTATCAGCGAATCCGCCAGCCGCTCGCCGAAGAACTTGCGAAAATGCTCTTCCGGGATGGGGGCGTAATCGGTTATGTACGGGGTGATGTCCTCTATCTTTGCAAGGCGCTTATATTCGCGCACCGCAATGAGCGAGCCGACGCCGGTCTTCTCTCCGTGCATGGCGGGGAACTTTACCGGGAATGCTTCAGGCTCCATCTCTATCATGTGGGATATATGATGCTCCGCGCCGGAGGCGGGGCGGGAGTTGCCCATCATCTGCATTGCGATGCCGCTCATGATGAGCGCATAGGTCACATCGGCGTAGGCGCTCTCCTCGCCGCGGGCAATGCCGGGGACGCTCTGCATGACTGTGTCGGCTGCATCCTGCATTATACTATAAATTTTTTCACAAAGCAACTCATTAGTGAGGACGTGCGCCATTTTCCAGTCGGCAAGGGCGGTGTATTTAGCCATAATGTCTCCCACGCCGCTGCGCACGAGCTCCATGGGAGCGTTCTTGATGATCTCCGTGTCTGCCAGCACAATCTCCGGCGCGACGGCGGGCAGCGTCTTTTTGAAGCCGTACCACGTCATTGCAGCGACGGTGCTGCAGAAGCCGTCCACGCTCGCGCCTGTCGGGCAGGAGACAAAGCGTATGCCGCGCTCGTGCGCGCAGAAGCGCGCGATGTCGTGAATGGTGCCGCTGCCGACGGCGACAATTACTTCCACATCGCCCTCAAGCTTCGCGAGCACCTCCGCCGTGGATATCTCGTTCGCGTGCAGCCCAGTCGGGTCAAGCACGATCTTCTGATCGGCGCGCGGATGCCTGTCCGCCGTAGCGGCATAGGAGTTTTCGCCGTAGAGCGCACAGCGCTTACCCGTGACACCGAACTGCGCCATGTACTTCTCAAACTCAAAAAGGCAGCCCGGCTCTATCACCGCGGCGCGGGTCTCCATGGTATGCACGCGTCCGCAGGCGCATTTTCCGGCGTACTTGCTGCAATCTATAAACATCTTTCAACGCTCCTCTTCACAGGAACTCTTTCATATACTCACCAAAGCGGGTGTAATCATCCACGCGGATAAAGCGGAAGTCGGAGCGGTAGACCGCCTCGTCGTTGCCGCCCGGACCGTAATCATCGCCGACATAGACAATCTCGGAATGATCATAGCCATACTCGGTGCAGTACCGGTCGAGCGCGTAATATTTGTTGTACGGGAAAGGCGCAAGGTCGAACGACGACGACCCACCGATGAACACCGTATAATCGGGGAAAGTATCACGCACGACGGGGTACATCGGCGTACGCTTTGCACGATCCGGGTCGAAGGCAAGCTTGTCGATAATGTCCGCCGCAGTGCCGAGCAGCGGGAACGTGACGCAGCCGGAGTCGTGATACTCCACATTATTGCCCTTGAACACCGTATACCCGAAGCGCTCCCTCAGCGCGGTCACGCGAGCCTCGACGCTGGCGCGGTCACAGGGGGCGTGCTCATCAAAAACATGGTCAAGCTCACCTGTCGCGGCGTTATATGTGCAGAACTGCATTCCGTAATTGCCGATAATATCTATGGGGTAGCCGTTCATCTGACTGAATATGCGGCTGCACATCCCCGCACCGACCATCAGAAGCTTGTACTTTGCGCGCAGCGCGTTCAGCACACCGAGATTGGGCTGGGCAAGCTTCGTCTTATGCTGAGTGAGTGTGCCGTCAAGGTCAAACGCGATCAGTCTTAGGTTATCCATATTCTCTTTTGCCTTTCGTATATGAACTTTTCCAGCGCACGTGGGCTTAACGTGCGGTTTCCAACACTTTGACAAATTTGCATCAAAAATATATATTTCACGCGCCTTGCGGCGGCATTTTTCATCAAAATAGCTAAATCGTATTATACTCACAATACTTGACTTCTGCAAGATTTGGCGCTAATATTGAGAAACAATCAAAAACGATCAGAATTAAGGCGGAGGGGACAGCAGTGAAAAACGAACGGTATGAGAAAATAATGAATATATTGGCAGAGCGCGGCTATGCAAGCGTGGACAGACTCAGTAAAGAGCTCTTTGTCAGCATGCCGACGGTGCGGCGCGATCTGAACACAATGCAGGATC
>CAMEHJ010000026.1 GCA_945917385.1 uncultured bacterium | reverse complement strand
TGGGAGTCAACGGAAGCGGCGTTGTACCTGAGACCGAGCAGCGCGTAAATAAGCAGGGACGCGAGGAACGCGGGGCCGGTGGTGTACATCATGGACTTAATGTGGTCAAAAAGGTCGGCCTCCGCGACGGCGGGGGCGAGGTTGGTGGTGTCGGACATTGGGGACATCTTATCACCGAGGTACGCACCGGAGATGACCGCGCCCGCGGTCATGGCGGGGTTAATGCCAAGGCCGAGACCTATTCCCATGAGCGCAACGCCGATGGTGCCGGCGGCAGACCAGGAGCTGCCGATGGAGATGGCGATGATGGCGGTGATGAGGCAGGCGGTGACCAGGAACACGGAGGGGTTGATAATTTTCAGACCCCAGTAGATGATCATGGGCACGGTGCCGCAGGCGATCCAGGACGCGACGACACAGCCGATGGACATCATGATAATGGTGGGCTGGATGCAGATGGTGCCGCCGTAGTCGATGGCTTCGGCAAGCGGCTTCCACTGGTGGCCGTTGAAGATGTACGCGACCAGAAGCGTAACGCCAATGGACATGAGCAGGTCGATATGAATGGGAATATCGAGCCAGAGCATAGACGCTATCATCGTGACGAGCAAAAACAGGATGCAGAAGAGCGCCGCACCGAATGGCATCTTCAATTCTTTCTTTTCTTCCATTTTCTTTTCTCCTTAATGTATATTAAACAAATTGCTTTCTCAGAACAGGTACTTGTCCGCGACCTGGGCTATCCACTTGGCGTAGGCTTCGAGACACACTCTGCCCTCCTCGGGTGTTGCGTCGGCGGGGTTGCCGATGTAGCCGGGGCTGTCGTCCTTGTATCTCTCGACGGGGGTGAACACGCCGACGGAGCCGCCGTAGTAGTATAGTCCGCCCATCTTGACGGGCTTTTCGTCGTCGGGTGCATAGTAGGGCTTTGCCTCGGAGACATTGACAAGCTCAGGCACAGTCGCCATGACGCACGCCGTCTCATCCTCACCGCCGTGACCCTGATGCTCCGCATTTTTCAGCACGAGCGGCCAGAAGTCGTTGTGCGGGGCGACCCAGTCGCAGACGATGCACTGAATATTATGGCGGTTTGCAAGATCCTTCGCCGCGCAGTTGAGTGCGGAGTGGTTCTCCGAGTGGTTCATAATGAGGATGAACTTCTCAAAGCCGGTCTCGTTGAGTGCGAGAACAAGGCTCTCCACCATGTCGATGAACACCTTTTCAAACAGGTAGGCGTTGCCGATAAGGTGCTCGCCCTGTCTTTCGAATTTATTGGTCTGCGTTCCGAACGGGACGGCAAAGCCGGGAACCGTCTTGTGTCCCATCTCAAGCAGAGCCTCATAGGTGCATCTGATAAGCGCGTCGGCCTGATAATAGTCGGCGCCGAGGGGCAGGTGCACGCCGTGGTTTTCAATCGCGCCGAAAGAGAGAATGATGGTCTTTGTCTCTTTCATGGCCTCCATAAGCTCGGTCGCAGTCATCTCCATCATGGTCTTGGGGCCCTTGACGGAGTAGACTGTCTGCCAGTCCTTCATCATTTTTCTATCCTCCGAAGTAAACTTTTTCGACAGGCGCAATTATACTATACTGCTTCAATAAATGCAAGCATTTTTGAATAAAATTCATTAGTTTATTCGGTGATTTCATTTTCAAGTGAATATATTCATTTATTTTGTATATTTTATAAAAACATCCGGCATTTCCTCTTTTCGGAAATGCCGGATGATAGCTTATCTGATTTTTATTATCCGCGCCGAGCACCTTTCCATAGTGCCCTCATAGCTTCCAAGTCCCGCCGCGGAGCAGTTGACCGTGAACGGTGAGCGCTCTCCCCTGTTGATAACGGCGAGGAACACATCGCCCTCCCGGCTCTCATCAAAGCGCAGAACGCAGAGCATATCACGACTCACGGCAACGAACCTGACCTCGCCGGTTTGCAGCACGGCATTTTCATTTCTGAGCTTTGCAAGGTGTGCGTAGAAGTCGTGCAGCTCTCGGTCGCCCTCCTTAAACGGCAGGCGGTTAAAGGGGTCGCACACGCCGCACATTCCCTGCTCGTCGCCGTAGTAGATGCTCGGCACGCCGGGGATTGAGAACTGGAGCACGGCGCAGAGCTTTTCAAGTTCAATCGCGCGCGAAAGGCGCTCATCGTCGAATTGAAGCTTCACCTGCTCCTCGCGGCTGAGACTGCGGATGTTCACGTCGCATGCAAGCGCTGTGCGGATGCGCTCCACATCGTGTGAACCGAGCAGGTTCATCAGCGCGTAATACATCGGCTTCGGGTAGTTGAGCTGCTGTGAAATGAGAAAGTCCCGCAGCGAGTATGCGTCAATTCTGCCGAGCGCGAAATCTATCGCGGCGTTTCTGAACGGATAGTTCATAACGCTGTCGAGCGCACGGCCGAGCGCATAGCTGCGCCTTCCGCCGTAGCTCTCCTTAATGACCGCGTCCTCCCAGACCTCACCGATTATCGGTGCGTCCGGCTTCTCGGCTTTAACAGACTGCCTGATAAGCTCAAGTACGCTGTCGGGCAGCTCGTCCGCCACGTCGAGCCGCCAGCCCGACGCGCCTTGGCGAAGCCACATTTTGACGACGCTGTCATCCCCCGTTACGATGTCCGACTGCCAGACGGCGTTAGTCTCGTTTACCTCCGGCAGGTCCTTGAAGCCCCACCAGCAGCGGTATTCGTCCGGGAAGCTTTTGAAATCGTACCAGTCGTAATAGGGCGAAGCTTTTCCGCTGCAGGCGCCGTTCTGCCCGTAGTGACCGTAGCGGTCGAAATACCGGCTGTCCGCGCCCGTATGCGAAAACACACCGTCGAGAATTATTCTGATGCCGCGCTTCTCCGCTTCACGGCAGAGGCGCTCAAAGTCCTCCATCGTGCCGAGTATCGGGTCGGGGCGGTGGTAGTCCGAGGTATCGTAGCGGTGGTTTGAGCGCGCTTCGACAATGGGGTTAAAGTAGATACAGGTAATGCCGAGTTCTTCAAGGTACGGAAGCTTCCGCTCAATGCCCTTGAATGTGCCGCCGTAAAAGTCGTCGGGCGAATAAGCCGTCTCAAACTCTCTCGGCTGCCAGCGGACAGGCTCGTCGATACTTGCGTGCAGCTCCGGCGTCTGACCGAGCGAGCGGTGGTACTCCACTCCCCTCTTCGCCGTATCGTCATCCGAAAAGGCGAATCTGTCCGGGAACACCTGATACATCACAGCGCCCTTGAACCAGTCGGGGGTATCGAAATTCTTGTCATAGACCGTGAGCCGGAATCCCGCTTCCTCACGTCCGTACAGTCTGCCGAAGCTGCCCGTACTGTCCGGGCAGAGCCAATGGCTGCTCTCCTCCGTCTCGATTCTGAAGCTGTACCACAGCGCCGCCGGAGTTTCGGGCGCTGTAAAGACGGCGGAGAACCACTCGCCGTCGCGCTCCATCGGGTGCTCCTCGCGCAGATTGTCCCCGTACAGGATGAGCGCTGCCCGCTGTGCGCGGCCGCGCACCACACGGATGCGGAGCGTCACCTGCTCGCCGCAGCGCACAGCGCCGAACGGCTTTCTGTATTCGGGAAAACGCGCATCGTGCAGGGCAACCGTCAGCTCCGTCGCGGTGCGGCGCAGTATGCTCAGCAGATGCGCTGTTCGCGGCTGAATTTTGTACAGCTCGCTGAAATCAACGCCGACGCCGTAGATATCGTCGCAGCAGTTGGCGCACACGAGGTACGCCATGTTTAGCGGCAGGCCGCAGTCGTCCAGCAGGAGCCGCATAAGCTCGGACGCTGTGAGGGGGTTGCCGCTGAAATGAAAGCTCTCGTACATCCTGTCGAGCGGCAGACCACGATTGATACAGTCCGCCGCCGCATATCTAACCTCCGCTGCCGCCTGAAAATAGTCCTGCATGAGCCGAGGGCAGTCGGGCGAAGTCAGAAGGGCGGAAATCTCCGCGTCGCCCCCTGCCGGGACCCAGCTTCCGTCACGGCGCTCCGCCTCAACCATGCGCCGGTCGCTGTACTCAACGGACATTTTGTAGTCCTCGTTCCAGCACTCGCGGTACCTGCCGCCGAAGTATACCTTATTCTTAATTTCCGTCATAGCATCCAGATATAGTGTCTCGCGTACTCCTCGGCCGAAAGGTCAAAGCCGAAGTCTGCCTGCATTCCCCGGGTAATAAGCCCGTGCATGATCTCGTCGTTTGCGTAGCAGCCCAGCGCCATGCGGATGGCGTCGCGCATCTCCCACGCGTCAAAGTTTGTGAAGCTGAAGCCGTTGCCCTCGTCGGTGAAACGGTTGTAGGGAATGACGGTGTCGCGCAGACCGCCCGTTTCGCGCACAATGGGGACACTGCCGTAGCGCATTGCTATCATCTGGCTCAGCCCGCAGGGCTCAAACCTTGAGGGCATGAGGAAGAAGTCGCTGCCCGCGTAGACAAGGTGGCTCAGCTCCTCGTTATAGCCGATGTAGGCGCAGAGCTTGCCGGGATATCTCATCTCCGCCGCGCGCATGAAGTTTTCAAACCTCCCGTCGCCGGAGCCGAGCAGCATAAACTGCATATTCTCGTGACACATGAGATCGTCGATAACGCACTCGACCAGCTCAAAGCCCTTCTGCTCGGTCATTCTGGTGACCATGGCGAAGATGGGCACATCGGCCTTTACCTCAAGCCCCATTCTCTCCTGCAGCGCCGCCTTGCACTTTGCCTTGCCGCCGAGATGGCCGCGGTCAAAGTGTGCGGGAAGCAGGGGGTCGCTGTGGGGGTTGAATACCTTTTTGTCGATACCGTTGATGATGCCGGTCAGCACGTCCGCGCGGGCGTTGAGCACGCCCTCAAGTCCCTCGGAAAACTCCGGCTGTCTGATCTCCCAGGCGTAGCTGGGGCTGACGGTGTTGATCCTGTCGGCGTAGACGCAGGCGGCCTTGAGATAGTCTGCGCAGCCGTTGAACTCAAGCTCTCTGAGGTTATAGTGCTTTGAGTCCACCTCAAGCATATCCTGCACGAAGCCGAAGTCGAACTTGCCCTGATACGCAAGGTTATGTATCGTGAAAAGATATTTGAGCGAATCCTGCATCATGCCCTTGTACTGGGTGTGCGCGAGCATGGGCAGCATGGCGGTGTGCCAGTCGTTGCAGTGGCACACGTCGATTTTGAAGTCAAGCTTCGGCAGCGCGTCGAGCACGGCGCGGCAGAAGTAAGAATACTGCTCGCCCTCGGGGTTGCCGCCGCGGTAGATCTTGTCTCCGAAATACTGCTCGTTGTCCACAAGGTAGATTGTCACGCCGTCAAGCACCAGCTTTTCGATGCCGACATACTCGTTGCGCCAGCCGAGCTTTGAGTAGAAGTGGCACATATGCTCGACGCGGTCTGCGTATTTATTCTTGACGCAGCGGTGGTACGGCGTGATTATCCTCGCGTCGATGCCGAGCTTTTTCAGGCTCTTTGGGAGAGTTCCGACAACATCTGCAAGCCCGCCCGTTTTCGAGATGGGCGCACATTCCGCCGATGCAAGCAATACATTCGGCATCTCGGTGCGTCCATGCTCTCCGAGCAGCTCGCGGAATTCTTTTTTCATATCAAAAATTATCCTTTCTGGTACGGAAATAAACTGAACAGGTCTGTCACTTGCGGCGTGACTTTGCCTTTTTCTGCCCCTTTGCCGGCTCTTTCATCGGCTTATAGCGGAAGTACAGGCAGCTCATTGCGGGCAGAGTGATCTTCGCGGAATGCTCCATGTCGATAAACGGCTCTTTGTGCGTGTAGATCACCTTTTCGTTTCTGACGCCGCCTCCGCCGAAGCGCGTCTCGTCGCTGCTGAGTATCTCCTTGAGCGTGCCGCGCTTCGGCAGCCCGAAGGTGAAGTCACGGTACTCGACGGGCGTGAAGTTGCACACGCAGACAATGTAGCTGTCATCCTGCTCGGACGAGCGGAGGAAAGCAATGGAGCTTCTGTCCCTGTCGTCCACGTTCAGCCATTTGAACCCGTCCCACGAGCGGTCAACACGGTAGAGCGCTGGCGTTTCGGTGTACAGGTGGTTGAGCGATGCGGAAAACGCCTGCATTTCGGAATGGCGCGGGTACTCGAGCAAGAACCAGTCCAGCTCCTTCTGCCAGTCCCACTCGATAAACTGTCCGAACTCACTGCCCATAAACGTGAGCTTCTTGCCGGGGTGCGCGAACTGGTAGCCGTACAGAGTGCGCAGAGACTTGAACTTCTGCTCGTAATCGCCGTACATTTTATTGACCATGGACAGCTTGCCGTGTACGACCTCGTCATGCGAATACGCCAGCACATAGTTTTCGGAGAAGGCGTACATCATGGAGAACGTGAGCTTGTTGTGGTTGAAGCTTCTGAAATAGGCGTCAAGCTGCATATAGTCAAGCGTGTCGTGCATAAAGCCCATATCCCACTTGAGGCAGAAGCCGAGACCGCCCGACTGCGGCGGGGCGGTAATAAGCGGGAAAGCGGACGACTCCTCCGCGATGGTGACGGCGCCGTGGTAGTTTGTCAGTACGGTGGAGTTCATCTTCCTCAGAAAATCGACCGCGTCGAGATTCGTGTTGCCGCCCTCGCGGTTAGGGGTGTACTCCCCGTCGCGGCGGCCGTAGTTGAGGTACAGCATGGAGCTTACCGCGTCCACCCGGATGCCGTCGATATGGAACACCTCGAAGAACTTGCACGCCGAGGACACAAGAAAGCTCTGCACCTGGGGGGATGCGTAATCGAAGATAAGCGTGCCCCATTCGGGATGCTCCGCCATTCGCTGCTCCTTGCACTCAAAGAGCCTTGTCCCGTCGAACATGGCAAGGCCGTGCTCGTCCTTGGGGAAGTGGGCGGGGACCCAGTCCATGATAAGCCCGATGCCGTTTTCGTGCAGCTTGTCAACGAGGTACATAAAGTCCTCCGGTGTTCCGTAGCGGGAGGTCGGAGAGTAGTAGCCCGTCACCTGATAGCCCCATGAGCCGTCATACGGATACTCCGTCACGGGCATAAGCTCAACATGGGTATAGCCCATCTTTTTGCAGTAGTCGGCAAGCTCGTCGCCGAGCGCGCGGTAGGCCGAAACGCCCTCCGGCGGCGTTTTCCACGAGCCTGCGTGAACCTCGTAAACGCTCATCGGCTCGGTCATAAAATTTCGCCTTGCGCGGCGGGACATATAATCCCCGTCGTTCCATGAAAACGGTACTTCGTCGTGAATGATGGATGCGGTGTCGCTCCTGTTCTGGGAAAAGGCGGCGAAGGGGTCGGTTTTCATTCTCTCAATGCCGTCCGCGCCGAGGACGCAGAACTTGTAAAGGTCGCCGTTTTTGAGTCCCCCGACGAAGCAGACCCAGACATTTCCCTCGATTTTCTCCATGGGCAGCGCGTTTCTGTCCCAGCCGTTGAAGCTGCCGACGAGGGTGACGCGCTTTGCGTTCGGCGCCCAGACGATGAAGCGGTGCATCTGAAGCTCCTCAATATAGTGGCAGCCGAAGCACAGCCACGCCTTCTGGGCGTTGCCGGTATTGAACAGATAGATGTCGTGTACGGGAATAAAACTCTTGTATCTTTCTTCCATATGTACAGTCCTCCGATTTTTAAGCTTATCCTGTATTTTTCCTACGTTATATTATACCTTCTTTTCTTGTCATTTCCAATACTAATTTTTCTTTTTCCTCACCCGTTTTTTCCGAGCTGTTTTGGCATAATAAAACCCCCCGGAGCCGAAGCTCCGGAGGGCAGGGGGACTATTTCATTGTGCCGGGTGGTTTATCACGGGGCTACGCCGACAATAACTGCATCCTTGTACAGTCCTGCGGGAACAGGGAAACTAAATCTGTAATTATCGCCTTCCGGGTTTCCGGCATACGGTACGTCCGCAACAGTGAGCTGGGTCTTGTGAGTTGCATCCCATACTACTTTATTTATGAGAACGTTGACCGTATCACCCGCGTTCGCAACATATACCCAATTGCCGTTGGACTTGCTATCGAGCTCCCATGTGTTGCTGCCGACGCTGACCTTTGCATTACCCTCAATGTCGGAGAGGGCAAGAACAGCGGTGAAGTCAAGGCATCTGAGGTTCGTGGCCTTTGCCTCGATGCGGATATTTCTGCTGGTGAGCTTGAAGGAGTAGTAGCCGTTGCCCCTATCGGTGTAGGTTATCTCACTGCCGTCGTCGAGATTGATGACCTTGAGGCTTTCGAGCGTGTAGTTATTGCTGACGCTGAGGCGGAACCAGACTTCCTCGTTGAGCAGGTAGAAGTAGGCTTCCTTGGTGTTGTCATTGGGGTAGTAGAACTTGACGGTAACATTGGAAAGTGAGGTCTCGATGTCTGCGCTTCTGACGTAGTTGTACAGGGTCTTCGCTTCGATAATCTCGACTTCACCCTTGGGAACGGTAAAGCTGCACACGCCGTTTACTGCCTCAACATAGTGAGTACCGTCGGCGTCTTTGTACTTGATGCTGGTGAGGACAAGACTCAGCTTTTCGCCTTCGCTGCCGATCGCGATGTTCTCGGTCGCGCCGACGTCTGCCTTTCTCTCAAAGCCGGCGCTCATATCCTGGTTATAGCTTGCGCCGTAGACTCTGAGAATCTTATTGAAGTCGGTGATATCCTTGCCTTCCTTATCTTTGATCGGGCTGCCGTCGGAATCAAGAACCTTGAATTCTCCGCCGAGCTTGATGACCGCTGCGGCCGGCTCGCCGACCTTGATTTCAACATCCACACCCTCTGCGGGCATATTATTCACGCCGAGTGTGATGAAGAATCCGTCGGGATAGTAGTAGGAGTTGGGGAGTGCAGCATCGTGAGGCAGCTCAACCACATCTCCGTAGGCTTTGGTTCCATCGTAGTAGCCGATGACTGCGCCGGTCGCCTTATTGGTTACCTTGATAAGCTCAACATTCTCGACCTCTGCGTTGACAAGCAGAACGCCCTGCTCGCCCACAGTGTAAGAGGTGACCATCTTGTTGAAGTTGTCATGTGCGACCCAGATCGCCATCCACTTATCACCGAAGAACATTCCGCCGACCTCAACGGTGTTGACCTTGAAGAAGGCACGGATGGTAATGCCATAATCGGGAACAAGGACGGTGCCGGACTCGTTGAGAGTCTTGGTCAGGTCGTTGACCGCAGCGCCGGTCTTGGTGTTGACAACTTCGAAGCTTACAAACTCTGCCTCGACGTTGGAAATCTCTCTGACTCTGAGCACGGAGCCTTCGGGGTACTTCGTACCGGAGACTGCCTTTTCATCATTAATCATGACGCCGACAACGTCGGAGATAACGGGCTGCATCGCCTCGTCGAAGATCTCAATCTTGACTTCGCGCTCGCTGCCGACGAACTGAGGCTGAACCTCTGCGCCGCCGCCGGGCATGGTGAAGGAGTAGATGCCGGAGCTTACTTCAGTGACCTCAACCAGAGTGCCGTCAACGGTGCGGGTAACTACGGGCTTTTCGGCCGTGAATCCGACATCTGCCTCAGCCTTGATGTAGACGGTCTTTTCGGT
>CAMEHJ010000025.1 GCA_945917385.1 uncultured bacterium | reverse complement strand
GGAAAACAGCACGGACGAGCCGAATTGCATGGACAGATTTTTTACAGTAAGCATCAGGGTTACTCCGTTTCAAATGATTAATTATTGCAAGAAGTACACGATATATGTTATAATTCCAGTGATTAAGAAGTATAAGCGTCAGCGCATTTTATGTCAATGCCATTTAATAAAAGGAGATGCAGTTATGCCGAATTACAACAAGCTTACTCCGGAGCTCGCAGAGAAGCTGCGCGAGATCGTCGGCGGCGAACGCTTCCAGTACGGCGACGCCGTCAACGCGGACTACACCCACGACGAAATGCCCATCTACGGCCGCTTTGCTCCGGAAGCGGTGTGCCTTGTCAAGACCACCGAGGAGGTGTCGCAGATCATGCGCCTTGCGCACGACAACCTCATCCCCGTCACGGTCCGCGGCGCGGGCACGGGCCTTGTCGGAGGCTGTGTGCCGATAAGGGGCGGTATCGTTCTGTGCACCGCGCTCATGAACGAGATACTCAGCTACGATATGAAAAACCTCGTCGTACATATTCAGCCGGGCGTCCTGCTGAAAGACCTTGCGGCCGACGCGCTGGAGCACGGCCTTATGTACCCGCCCGACCCCGGTGAGAAAACCGCCACCGTCGGCGGCAACGTCAGCACCAACGCGGGCGGTATGCGCGCTGTGAAGTACGGCGTTACCCGCGACTATGTGCTCGCAATGACCGTCGTGCTGCCGAACGGCGAGATCATGAAGCTCGGCAAGACCGTGTGCAAAACAAGCTCCGGTTACAGTCTGCTTCACCTGATGATCGGCAGTGAGGGCACGCTCGGCGTGATAACCGAACTGACTTTGAAGCTCATTCCGAAGCCGGAGTGCGATGTGAGCCTCATTCTCCCGTTTGAGAATATCGAGAGCGCCATTGCCTCCGTCCCTGCGATAAAGCTTGCAAACCTCGACCCTCAGTCCATCGAGTTCATGGAGAGAGACATTGTTGATTCCTCCGCCGCCTATACCGGCAACGCGGTGTTCCCCACCAATGTCGGCGGTGAGGAGGTCGGCGCATATATTCTCGTCACGCTCGTCGGCGGCAGCGAGGACGAGCTTGATCTGAAGATGGAGAAGGTCGCGGAGGTTGCGGAGGAGGTCGGCGCGTTCGACGTGCTTGTCGTCGATACGCCGTCACTCAAGAAGGATGTCTGGGCGGCAAGAAGCGCGTTTCTCACCGTAATCGAGGCGGAGGAAAAGCTGGTTGACGAGATGGACGTTGTTGTGCCCGTTGACAAAATTGCGGACTTTCTCGTCTACACCCACGAGGTTGGAGACGAGCAGGCTATCCGCATCCGCTCCTTCGGTCACGCGGGCGACGGCAATCTGCACATCTACTGCTGCTCAAACGACCTCGATGTTGACGAATTCAAGGCGAGAGTCAAGGTCGTCATGGACAAGTGCTACCTGAAGTGTACGGAGTTTGAGGGGCAGGTCTCCGGCGAGCACGCCATCGGGCACGCGAAGAAGGACTATCTCAGAGCCTCCGTCGGCGACACGGCCTACGATCTCATGGGCGCGATAAAGCGGGTGTTTGACCCCGAATGTATCCTCAACCCCGGCAAGGTCTGCACCTGACGCACAAAGCACGAACGTACATACAGCTCTCTGACCCGCGGGACTGCGCTCCCGCGGGTTTTCTGTTGAATTGGGGCGAGAGATATGGTATATTAAAGAAACATATATCAAGTTATCCGGAGCGGAAAAACATGGAAAATAAGCTGAGAATCGACACGCCGGAGGCATATCTCCGCCGCTTTCTTGACTTTTTCAAAATAAACGGCTCATCAAAACCAGCCCTCGGCGCGCTCTTTACGGGGCTTATATCGGCATTTCTTGCGTATCACCTGCTGGTGATATACGGGCACGGCAACGCCGACGCCGTGTGCGAGGGGCTTGTCTGCTACGGCGCGGGCGCCGGCGACTGGGCGCTCGCCTGCGGGCGCTGGCTCACGCGGTACATGAACGCGCTGTCCGGAAACCTCATCATGCCGGGCGTGTGGATAACGCTGTACACGCTGTGCGCCGTTGTGTCCGCCGTTTTGCTCTCAAAGCTCTGGGGGATAAAAAGGGCGATCTCCGTCTCCCTCGTCTCCGCGCTTCTTATCGTCAACCCCACGGTCATAGAGCAGTCCTTACTCCAGTATATGTTCATGGCGTGGGGACTGAGCAACCTTTTCGGCGTGCTATTCGTCTGTCTTAACTGCGGTGAGAGCAGGCGCGCGCTCATTCTCGCGCCGCTGTGCATGACGGCGGCCTTCGGGCTGTACCAGTCGTCCGTCGGGCTTATGTGCCTGTGCTTCTGCATCACGCTGATTTTGAGGCTCACGGACGGCATGGATATCAAAGGGATGTTCCTGCTTGTTTTTCGCTTTGCCGTGACAAGCATTATAGGGGTCGCGCTGTACTTTTTGATACTGCGCTTTGAGATAGTCCGCTACGGTGTTATGGAGAGCGGGCGTATGCAGGACTTCTCGCTGAGCGCGATTTTCACCTCCCTCATCCCCTCCCTCAAGGATGCATACATCACCTTCTTTGCCTACTTTGCCGAGGCGGTTCTGAGAAGAAAGCTCTGGTACGCCCTGCTCTCCGGCATACTCTGCGTATTCTTCGCGCTGAGGCTTTGCGCTATGATAAAGGAGCGTCGCGTCCTGCCCTTCGTTTTCGCGCTCGCGCTCTTTCTGCTCATCCCCGCCTTTGCCAACATCGCAAAGCTCATCTTCCCCTATAACACCACCGTCACCATAATGGAATACCAGAATATGTTCGTATTTCCGTTTTTGTTCGCGCTTCTGGAGCGGGGCAGGGTGCATATGCCGTCGGCGCGGAATCTCACAAGGCTCTGCGCATACGCGCTCACGCTCACAATATCGTGGACGTACCTCGTGTCCGCAAACGCCACCTATCAATCATATGAGCTGACTTACAGGCATCTGAACTTTATGACGGCGAGTATGCTCAATGACATCTACAATCTCCCCGACTACGAGAAGGACGACACCATCGCCTTTGCCGGCTTTGTACAGGACGACTTCCTGCGAGAAAACTTCTCCTCGTACAAGTACGCCTACGGTATGTACGATAATCTTGCTTTCTGGGTCGAACCGCTCGGCATCCGCAATTCCCGTGAAAACTACCTGATGAACTACTTCGGCGTGCAGGGCGGCTTCATCTTCGCGCCCGACTACAATAACGCCGTACAGAGCGAGGAGTTCAAAGCCATGCCTGTATACCCCGGCGCCGGCTCCGTCCGGAAATTTTCCGGCGAGGTCACGGACCTCATTATCGTGAAGCTGTCCGAAAATCCGCCCGTCTTTTAATTCTGGAGTCAAACTATGCCCGATAATTCACCTCTTTTGAAAAGCAGGACCGAAAAGCTCCTTACCCTGCTTGTCATCGCGGTTATTGCCGCGTTCTTTGCCGTGTTCTCGTTCATAAACTTTTATGGCTTTGTCTTCTGCGCTTCTCCCGATATGTACGAGGACACGCTGGTCGCAAAGCTCATGTGGGAAAATAAAACCCTCTTCCCCGACAGCTACATCTTCGGAAATCAGTTCTACGTCGCGGCAACGCCCGTTTTAGCAGCTCTCTTTTACGGTCTGACCGGCAGCGTCAACACCGGCATGGCGCTGGCAACGACGCTCATGTCCGTGCTAATTCTGCTGTCGTTTGTATGGATGCTGCGCCCGGCGGTAAAAAACACGCTGTGCCTGCTCTCCGGCTTTCTCGCGCTTTGCGCCTGCGTGTTCTCACCGGGGATCATAAGGGAGGACAGAGGACAACTATTTTTCGTGATGTGCAGCTATTACGCCTGCTATCTCATCACGCTGTTTTTCGTTTTCGGCGACTATCTGCGCGCGAGAAACGGCGGCAAGGTTCGTGGGGCTTCACTTGCGCTGTCGCTTTTACTGAGCTTTGCAACGGGTATGCAGAGTCTCAGACAGACCTGCATCATGGTTCTGCCCCTGCTCGCGTTTGAGGTGCTCTGCCTCCTCGCCGGTTTTCTGCGTGAAAAACGCTTCCCGGAATGTGAAAAAATGCCGCTTATCCGCGTGTGTCTCTATGCCGCGTCAAACGCGGCGGGACTGCTTTTGATAAAGCTTCTCGACGTTCCCCACGAGACCATCTACACCGAGCCGCCCTACTCCTCGCGCCTTGCCGCCGTGTGGCACGCCATTCGCTCCGTCACAGGCTTTGACACGGTGCTCAATACAAAAAATCCGCTTTTCGCACTGATGTTTGTTTTCTGGGCGGCGGTGCTGCTGTGTGCCACATACCTTGTGCTTTTCCGCTTCCGGAAGGGAAACAGGGCGCTGAACATTCTGTGGCTGCTGTGCCTTATCAGCATCGCGGCGGTAATTGCGGCGTCCTTGCTGACAAGCGTCACGATACGCGATATCTATCTGTTTATCTACTTCCCCCTGCTCGCGCTGTCGCTGATAATCGTGTTCTGCGCCGCCGGCAGGAAAGGAAAAACCGCGCTCGTTACGGCGCTGTGCCTGCTGTCTCTCTGCAATCTGCATCTGAGCTATAAAGACTCCGTAGAGCATATACTCTCTCCCGCTCCCTCCCCAGGCCGCGAGATATGCGAGTATGCCCTCGAAAACGGCTATGAGTACGTCTACGGTCAGGATATCTCCGCCCCCCTTGTCGCCGTGTGGTCGGACGGAGAGCTTATCGCGGGCGTGTGGGAAAAGGAAGTTATCTTCAAGCGCGTGCCGTATATCAACGTCTCCGACATCTACACGCTTGACGATTACAGGAAGGCGCTGTTCGTGTTTGTCGACGAGGAGCTTCCGCAGGCGCGGCTTGAAGCGGAGGGCAGCGGCGCTGTGCTCACCGAGGTCGGCAAATACGGCACCTACACCGTGTGCACCTCCTCGAAGCAGCTTATGTACCCGCTGACGTGGATTTGGGAATGAGGTGTGCAATGAAAAACAAAACCGTTTCCGCCCTGCTTGTTGCCGCAGCAGGCAGTATGTGGGGCTTTATGGGTCTGCTTGTGCGCAGGCTCAGCGCGATGAATCTCACGTCCATAGACGTGTGCTTTGTCCGCGCGCTCATTACCGCGGTATTTATGTTTATTCTGCTTCTCTGTACAGACAGGGGCGCGTTCAGGGTGCGTCTGCGCGACCTCTGGTGCTTTGTCGGCACGGGCGTTATCAGCGTCACCTTCTTCAACTTCTGCTATTTCCGCACGATCATGCTGACCTCGCTCTCGACGGCGGCGGTGCTGCTGTACACGGCGCCGGTATTCGTCGTTTTGATGAGCGCGGCGCTGTTCAAAGAAAAGCTCACGGCGGGAAAGCTTGCCGCCGCCGCGCTCGCCTTTTTGGGCTGCGGCTTCGTGTCGGGCATCGTCGGCGGAGATGTGCGCCTGTCCTTATCTGGTCTGCTGTGCGGGCTCGGCGCTGGCATCGGCTACGCGATGTACAGCATTTTCTCCCGTTACGCGCTTGAGCGCGGTTACAGCTCCAAAACCATCTCGTTTTACACCTTCGTATTCGCGCTCGTCCCCTGCTTCTTTTTAGCTGACAGAGCGGCGGCCTTTACCGCGCTCACATCGGGCGCCGGCAGCTTTGCCGTGACAGCAGCCATTGTGCTTTTCGTCACCCTGCTGCCGTATCTGTCGTACACAAAGGGCATGGAGGGACTTGAAAACGGCACGGCCTCCGTCATCGCATCCGTTGAGCCGGTGGTGGCAACGCTGCTCGGTGCGGTTTTGTACGGAGAGCGGCTCAGCGTTCAGAACCTTGTCGGCATCGCGCTGGTTTTAGGCTCGATACTGCTGATAAACCTCGGCGGGAAGCCGAAGGTAAAAAGCTCATAAAGCTTTGTATATTTTTTACATAAGCTCTTTGCCGCTTTAATTATTTTTATGAATAAAGCCAATTCATAAAAAAGGGTATTGACTTCCCGGATTTTTTGGCTTATCATGCGTACAACTTAATAATTCCGATGCGCAGGTATCGGAAATGGTAGAGGCGCGAACCGCCAAGAGTACCTTGTCCAGTCGGGTTTCAGGACCCGGGCAGAGGAAAGGGGCGTTCGCCGAAGCGGAAACATACCTGATTTTTTGTTTGCCGCTGGGCTGACGGAGAATATCCGGCAGACTGTCACAGAAATGTGGAGCGCTATCATCGGCTTATCGGCTTTGCCGAATGTTTGTTTTCTGATTTTCAGGAGCCATGAACGTTTCACAGTTCATGGTTCTTTTTTGATACCCGCACCGCGTGAACACAAAATGCGCGCTTTGCGTTTACAGTCGGTGTTGAGTATATAATCCAAGAAGAAATGAGGAACAACAAAATGATGAGAAGAATTACTGCCATCCTTCTGGCACTTATCATGCCAGTCGCACTCTGCGCCTGCGGCAGCTCCGCACCCGCAGCCACCACCGCCCCCGCGGCATCCGAAGCCCCCGCAGCATCCGAAGCCCCCGCAGACGATCCCCTCGCTTCCTACAACGGCCAGCTCCGCGTCGGTATGGAGTGCGCTTACGCCCCCTCCAACTGGCAGGAGAGCGAAGCAAGCGACACCAACGTCCCCGTTGAGAACGTCCCCGGCGCATACGCAGAGGGCTACGACGTACAGATCGCCCGCATCGTTGCGGACGCCCTCGGCCTTGAACTGGTCATCGTTAAGATGGACTGGGACGGCCTTATCCCCGCGCTTAACGCAGGCCAGATCGACTGCATCATCGCCGGCATGATGGACACCGCACAGCGCCGTGAGGCCATCAACTTCTCCGAGCCTTACAAGGAGACAATTTACGCAATGATGGTAAACGCCGGCTCCGCATATGAGAACGCGACCTCCATTCAGGACTTCTCCGGTGCAAGCGTCCTCGGTCAGAGAGACACCGCCCTTGACACCGTTATCGACCAGATTGAAGGCGTCAACCACCTCACCGCAGTTGCAAGCGTACCCGACATGGTCGCAAGACTCCAGCAGGGCGCCTGCGACGCTATCGTCATCAACCTCGAAAGCGCATCCGTCTACACCGAAACCAATCCCGACTTCGTCGTCATCGAGTTTGAGGGCGACAACGGCTTCGAGCTTCCCGCGAAGGGCTCCTGCGTCGGTGTTCGCAAGAGTGACGATGCTCTGCTCGCCCTCGTAAACGAAGCGCTTGCAGGCATTGACAGCGAGACCCGCCTTGCAATGTGGGATACCGCAGTTGCAAACGCTCCCGCATGATCGGATAAACCGCTTCACTGTTAAAACATTTTGCCATGCTGCCCTGAGCGGGCAGCATGGCAGAGTAAAATAAAGAGGGAAGAAAAAGCCCGGCTCTTTTTCTTCCCTGTTTAGTTTGCAAATTAAAATGTATGCGTATCGGCATACGCGGAGGATTTACCATATGAACAATTCAAGCAGCGGAAACTTCATTACCCGCGACCACACCTATGTATATCTCGGCGGCAGCGTCATCGCCCTGTTCACACTCAGCCTGCTCTATTCCGGCGGCGTGACCCCATACAGCTTTCTCATACCGGGCGGCGCGCTGTTCACGGTCTGCGCGGCGGTGTGCTGGCTCTTCATCGCGGTAAGCCTTGCAGCCCTCGGCTTCAAGGCAAGCCACTGGAAAACCTACGGCAGCTCGTTTTTCAGGCAGCCGCGCATAATGAAGCTCTCAAGATACCTCTCCTACATCCTGTGCGCCGTGTGCGTGCTCGCACTTGCCGACCGCTGGGTGCTGCGCCTTGTGTACACGGTGCAGTCCTGCCTTGCGATGGAGAAAAACCCGCAGGACTTTGTCTCCTCCATGATATATATGTCCGCAAAGGGCAAGGATTTGATTCTCACCGGTATCTGGACGACCATCCGCATCGCCCTTCTCGGCACGGCAATCGCGTTCTTGCTGAGCCTGCTCATGGTTTTCTGCCGTATCCAGGAGCCGAACAGCCGCGACAACGACTTCGTAAAGTTTCTCAAGATAGCCGCGAGCAGCTTTGCCCGCTTCTACATTTTCATCATCCGCGGTACGCCCATGATGGTTCAGGCGCTCATTCTCTACTACTTCGGCTTCGGCCTCTTCAAGCGCACCGATATGACCGTCACCGAGATAAACAACGTCTGGAGCTTCTTTATCTCCGGTCTCTGCACCGTGTCTCTCAACTCCACCGCCTATCTCGCGGAGGTTCTGCGCGGCGGTATTCAGTCCATCGACGCCGGCCAGACGGAGGCCGCCCGCTCGCTCGGCATGACGAACTGGCAGACGATGACCAAGGTTGTTTTCCCGCAGGCCATCAAGAACTCCATCCCCGCGATAGGCAACGAGTTTATCATCAACATCAAGGACTCCTCCGTCCTCTCCGTCATCGGCGTTATGGATCTGATGTACTCCATCAAGTCCGTCAGCGGCATCTACTTCCGCTCGCTTGAGATTTACTGTGTGGGCGCGCTTTTGTACCTTGTGCTGACATGGCTTTCTTCCCTGCTTCTCAAATATGTCTCCAAGAAGCTTGACACCCCCGCAAAGGGTATTCCGAGTTCCAACTGAGGAGGTACGGCATGGATAACAACACTATAATCAGTATCAGAAACCTTGAAAAATCTTTCGGCAGTCTCAAGGTTTTGAAGGGCATTGACCTTGACATCCACCGCGGCGAGGTCGTGACGATAATCGGCGCGTCCGGCTCCGGCAAGTCAACACTGCTGCGCTGCATCAATCTGCTTGAAGAGGCCGACAGCGGCTCCATAATCTTCGAGGGGCAGGACCTCATGGATCTGAGCGTCGATCTCAACCGGCTGCGCCAGAAGATCGGCATGGTGTTTCAGAGCTTCAACCTTTTCAACAACAAGAACGTGCTCGATAACTGCACGCTCGCGCCCATGACGGTGAAGAAGGTCTCCCGCGCCGAGGCGGAGGCCGAGGCCGTCAAGAATCTCACCGTCGTCGGGCTTGCCGACTTCATCCACGCGGACTCCCGCAAGCTCTCCGGCGGACAGAAGCAGCGCGTCGCCATTGCCCGCGCATTGTGTATGCAGCCGGACATCATGCTCTTTGACGAGCCTACCTCCGCGCTCGACCCCGAAATCGTCGGTGAAGTGCTTGACGTTATGAAAAAGCTCGCCGCCGACGGCATGACGATGGTCGTCGTCACGCACGAGATGGCCTTCGCAAAGGAGGTCAGCGACACCGTGGTGTTCATGGATAACGGCGTTATCCTCGAACAGGGCTCCCCCGCCGAGGTGTTCGGCAATCCCAAGCAGGCGCGTACACGCGAATTTCTCAGCCGCTATCTGGAGGATAAGCAGGAACAATGACAGACGTAACTTCTTTTTTCGCAAACGAGAACGAGTATTCGGACATTGACGCCGAGGGCGCGGCAGCAAGGCTCTCATCGGCCATCCGCTGCTATACCGTCAATGACCGGTGCGACTACGCGGGCTTTGACGCTCTGCAGGCGCATATGCGTGCTTCCTACCCGCACATTATGGCAGAGGGCAGCTTTGAGCTTGTGGGTCACAGCGTGCTCATCACTCTGCCGGGCAGCGACCCCTCTCTCCGCCCCGCCCTTTTTATGAGCCATCAGGACGTTGTCCCCGTGGTGAAGGGCACCGAAAATGACTGGACGCACGGCGCTTTCTCCGGCGATATTGCGGACGGGTACATCTGGGGCCGCGGCACGCTTGACATCAAGGAGATGGTT
>CAMEHJ010000024.1 GCA_945917385.1 uncultured bacterium | reverse complement strand
CATAGGCCAGATTCACCGGATGCTTCAGCGGCAGGTTCCAGATGGGGAAGGTCTCGAACTTGGCGTAGCCCGCGCTGACGCCGCGCAGGTGCTCGTGGTAGAGCTGGCTCAGACAGGTGGCCATTTTGCCGCTGCCGGGACCGGGCGCGGTGACGACGACAAGACTGCGGGAGGTCTCAATGTAATCGTTTTTGCCGAAGCCCTCCTCCGAGACGATGAGGGAGACGTTGGAGGGGTATTCGGGAATAATGTAGTGCTTGTAGACACGGATGCCGAGCGCCTCAAGCCGTTTGATGAACTTGTCCGCAATGGGCTGGCCGCGGTAGTGGGTGATGACCACGCTGCCGAAGTAAAGCCCGATGCCGCGGAAAGCGTCGATAAGGCGGAGGGTGTCCTCGTCATAGGTGATGCCGAGGTCGCCGCGGCGCTTGCTGCGCTCGATATCGTCGGCGGAGATGGCGATTACTATCTCGGCCTCGTCCTTCATCTCAAGCAGCATGCGCACCTTGCTGTCCGGCTCGAAGCCGGGCAGGACGCGGGAGGCGTGGTAGTCGTCAAAGAGCTTGCCGCCGAACTCAAGATACAGCTTACCGCCGAATTTTGAGATGCGGTCACGGATATTCTGAGACTGGAGCTTTACATATTTATCATTACTGAAGCCTATTTTAAACATAAAAAAACCCCGCAGCAAAATTTTTATTACGGGAGTATATTTTAGCACATAAGTTTTCCCCTGACAAGCGCCGACAGACTTTGCGCGCAGAAAATTTTCGCGCGATACCGAAGTATCCGGGCGCAAAATCGGACTTTCTTTATTCATAAATAGGTGTTATAATCTACAATGTATGAGTATCTGCAAATGACATTACGAAAGGCAACAGAGCATAATGGGACTTTTCACAAAAATATTCGGCAGCTATACCGACCGTGAGCTTAAAAGAATCTATCCGATAGTCGATAAAATAGAGGCGCTCGACGAGAGCTATTCAAAGCTGAGTGATGACGAGCTTCGCGCGAAAACGCCGGAGTTCAAAGCGCGCCTTGCAGACGGCGAGACGCTTGACGACATTTTGCCGGAGGCCTTTGCCACGGCGAGGGAGGCCGCGTGGCGCGTTCTGGGTATGAAGCCGTTTAGGGTGCAGCTTATCGGCGGCATCGTACTGCATCAGGGGCGCATTGCCGAGATGAAAACCGGCGAGGGAAAAACGCTGGTCGCGGTTTTGCCGGCATACCTCAACGCCCTTGCGGGCGAGGGCGTACACATCGTCACCGTGAACGACTATCTTGCCCGCCGCGACAGCGAGTGGATGGGCAAGGTGCACCGCTTCCTCGGCCTGAGCGTGGGGCTTATCGTTCACGGCCTCACGAACGCAGAGCGCCGCACCGCCTACAACTGCGACATCACCTACGGCACCAACAACGAGATGGGCTTTGACTATCTGCGCGACAATATGGCCATCTACAAGGAAGAGATGGTTCAGCGCGGCCACGCCTTCGCCATCGTTGACGAGGTGGACTCCATCCTCATCGACGAGGCGAGAACGCCCCTTATCATCTCCGGTCAGGGCGACGAGAGCACCGACCTCTATCGCAGGGCGGACGATTTTGTCTCACGTCTCAAGGTGCAGGTCTACGCCTCCATCGACGAGAAGGAGGAAGAGGACGACGACATCGACGCCGACTACGTTGTGGACGAAAAGGCGAGGACCGCGACGCTCACTGCACGCGGCATCGCCAAGGCGGAGCGTGCCTTCAACCTTGAAAACCTTGCCGATATAGAAAACGCTACCCTGAGCCACCATATCAATCAGGCGCTCAAGGCGCACGGCATAATGAAGCGCGATATCGACTACATCGTCAAGGACGGCGAGATCATCATCGTTGACGAGTTTACGGGCCGTCTCATGCTCGGCCGCCGCTATTCCGAGGGACTGCACCAGGCGATAGAGGCCAAGGAGCGTGTCGATGTCCAGAAGGAGAACAAGACCCTTGCGACCATTACCTTCCAGAACTACTTCCGCCTTTACGGAAAGCTCTCCGGCATGACCGGCACCGCCGCGACCGAGGCGGAGGAGTTTGAGGCGATATACCATCTGGACATCATCGAGATCCCGACCAACAAGCCCGTCATCAGACAGGATCACCCCGACGTCATCTACAAGACCGAAAACGGCAAGAACCGCGCCATTATCGAGCAGATCGCCGCCTGCCACGAGAAGGGACAGCCTGTCCTCGTCGGCACCGTGTCCATCGAGAAGAGCGAGTATCTGTCGTCCCTGCTCAAGCGCCGGGGCATCCCGCACACGGTGCTCAACGCGAAGTACCACGAGAAGGAGGCGGAGATCGTCGCGCAGGCGGGCAAGCTCGGCGCGGTGACGATTGCGACCAACATGGCGGGCCGCGGCACGGACATCATGCTCGGCGGCAACGCGGAGTATCTGGCAAAGACCGACCTGAGAAAGGCGGGCTTTGACGAGCTTGTGATAGCGGAGGCCTCCGGCTTCGGTGAGACGGAGGACGAAAACGTCCTCGCCGCGCGAAAGCTGTTTAACGAGCGCATGGCGGCGCACAAGACCGTCACCTCGGCAGAGGCGGAAAAGGTGCGTGAAGCGGGCGGACTTTTCATCCTCGGCACCGAGAGACACGAATCCCGCCGTATCGACAACCAGCTCCGCGGCCGCGCGGGTCGTCAGGGCGACCCCGGCGAAAGCCGCTTTTATCTCGCCATGACGGACGATATCATGCGCCTTTTCGGCTCCGAGCGCGTGATGGGCATGATGGAGACGCTGGGCGTGGACGAGGATATGCCGCTTGACCACAAGATGCTCTCCGGCGCTATCGAGCAGGCGCAAAAGACCGTCGAAAGCCGCAACTTCCAGACGCGAAAGAGCGTGCTTGAGTACGACGACGTGATGAACCAGCAGAGAAATATCATCTACGGCGAGCGCCGCAAGGTGCTTGACGGTGAGGATATACGCACGCAGATCATGGGCATGGTGCGCGAATTTGTCGCCGGCACCGTGACGGACGGGCTTGGCGGCGGCACTGCCGAGAATCAGCAGCAGCTTGACCTTGCGCTGCAGCCCTTTGAAAAGCTTTTCATGCGTCCGGGCACGATAAGCATAGAGAGCTTTGGCGGCAGCGCCACCTGCGCCGAAGTTACAGAGCGTGTGCAGAAAATTGCCGAGAGCGTGTATGCCGCGCGGGAAAACGCCTTCGGCCTTGCGCCGAACGGCACACCGCTCATGCGCGAGCTGGAGAGGGTCATCATGCTCAGAGTCGTGGACGAATACTGGATGGACCATATCGACGCGATGAGCGAGCTTAAACGCGGCATCGGTCTGCGCGGCTACGGCGCGGTGAAGCCCATTGACGCGTACAAGCAGGAGGGCTTTGATATGTTCGAGGCGATGGTGCGCGGCATCCGCGAGGAGACCGTCCGCCGCCTGTTCACCGTCGCCGTGCGCCGGGAACAGCCCATCGAGAGAAAGAGCGTCGCCAAAAATGCTGCCGCGAACGTCGGGGGCGAGCCCGTCAAAAAACAGCCTGTCAAGAAAGCGCCGAAGCCGGGACGCAACGACCCCTGCCCCTGCGGCAAGATGAAGGCGGACGGCTCACGCAGACTCAAGTACAAGGAGTGCTGCGGCAGGAACGAGCGATAAACCGGCGCTTCCTACTATATTAATATAACAGGGATAAAGAAAATGGCATTTCACGAAAACAGACAGGGCGAGCTTGTATACATGAGCTCGGACATAATAAAGGCGCGCCATGCGTTCACAACACGTTACGGCGGCGTGAGCACGGGGGGCTTCAGTTCGCTGAACCTCGGCTCAAACCGCGGTGACGATCCGGAGGCGGTGCGGGAAAACTACCGCCGCTGCTGCGAGCTTATGGGCGTCAGCATCGACGACTGCGCCGCCACGAATCAGGTTCACGGCAATGTCGTGCGCATCGTGACGGAGGCAGACAGACACGTCTGCATGAGCAAGGTTCCCTACGAGGCCGACGGCATTGTCACGAGCGTCAAGGGAATGCCCATCTTCTGCATGACGGCGGACTGCGTACCTGTGCTGCTGTGCGACGACGAAAACGCCGTCGCCGGCGCCATCCACTGCGGCTGGCGCAGCTCGGTAACGGACATACTGAAAAACGCCGTCGAGCAGATGGAGACGCTGGGCGCGGAGCGCAGTAAGATCCGCGCGGCGATCGGCCCCGCGATAGGCGCGTGCTGCTTCGAGACGGACGACGATGTGCCGGCGGCGATTGAAAAATATCTCTCCGGCAATACGGAGGGGCTGTTCACCCGCCGCCCGGACGGCAAGACCATGGTGGATCTGAAGGAGGCAAACGCCCGCCGCCTTGTCGTGCTCGGATTAAAGCGCGAGAATATCGACATTTCGGACGAGTGTACGATGTGCAGCCACGAGAAATACTGGTCGCACCGCTACACAAAAGGAAACAGAGGCAGCCAGGCCGCTTTCATAGTACTTCGCTGAGGATACGATACGGATGAAAAAAACAAACAGAATCGTTGCCGCGCTGCTTGCGCTTGTAATGTCGCTTTCGCTTGCCGCCTGCGGCAGCTCGTCGGACGATGACGACGGGCTTGTGCCCGAATCCACAAAGGGCAAGGACGTTACCCGCACGGCGTCGGCGGACAACATCTTCTCCCTTAACTGCAATATGGAGTACAGCTTCAACCCCCTGATCGCGACAAGCCGCTCAAACCAGCTCGTCTGCAACCTCGTGTACGAGAACATGGTCGAGGTGGACGACAACTTCGAGGCCATCCCGAACGTGCTCACAAACTGGGTCACGAACGAGGACGCGACCTACTGGACCTTTGACATCGCGCAGGGGCATACCTTCCACGACGGCACACCCCTGACCGGCAAGGATATCCGCTACTCCCTTGACCGCGCGATAAACTCCGACCGTTTTCTCGGACGCTTCTCAAGCTATCAGGGCTCCGGCTACGATAACGAGCATTTCTATATCACGCTCGGCATAGGGGACACGCAGTTTGTAAAGCTCCTTAACATCCCCATCATAAAGTACGGCAGCATGGATGAGAAATACCCCCTCGGCAGCGGCCCGTACACCTACAACGAGGACCACACCCAGCTCAACGCCTACGAGGGGCGGGAGGGGTATGAAAGCCTGCCGCTTCAGACCGTGTATCTCAAGCAGTATTCCACCGCCGAGGACATAATCAGCGCCTTTGAGGACGGCATCATCGACGTCGTCACGAACGACCCCTCAAGCTACACGAACCTCGGCTACGCCAGCACGAACGAGATACATACCTTTGCGACCACCAATATGCACTATGTGGCCTTCAATCAGGAGAGCACGCTGGGCAGGTACAACAGCTTCCGCCTTGCCATGAACTACGCCTTCAACCGCACGGAGTTTGCAAACGACCTCATGCACGGCAACGCCGTGGCGGCGACCGTGCCGATGTACCCCACCTGCGCCGACTATCCGACGGAATACGCAAACAGCCTGAAGTATAATCTTGAGCTGTGCAAAATCGTCCTTGAAAACGCGGGTATTCAGGACTACGATGACGACGGTATGCTTGAGTATATGAGCGGGTCTGCGCAGGATATCGAGATAAACTTCATCGTGTGCAGCGACAGCAGCGCAAAGACCGGCGTTGTCAGACACTTTGCAGAAGATATGGAGTCTGTCGGCCTCAAGGTCAATGTGCGCGAACTTACGTGGGAGCAGTACATAACCGCGCTTGAGGAGGGCGACTTCGATATGTACTACGGCGAAGTCAAGCTCCGCAACAACTTCGATATCACCGAGCTTGTGGATGTTGACAGCAAGCTCAACTATACCCGCAGCACCGACCCCATGCTCCTCACCTATGTAAACAGCTATCTCGGCGCGTCGGATGCCGCCCGCGCGGCACAGTACGAGATACTGTGCAAATACCTCGTCGAGAGCGGGGCGCTGATAACCATCGGCTTTGAAAAACAGCAGATCATCCTGCACCGCAGGGTGGTCAAGGGCGTTAACGCAAACATCGGCAATCCCCTGTACGACTTTGAAAACTGGGAGATTATACTGGAATAAATCAATAAAGGCAGAAGGGAGAAAATCAAAATGACCGACAGAGAACTCATGTCCAGAGCAAAAAAGGCGTCGCTCAACGCCTATGTCCCGTATTCGCGCTTCGCCGTGGGTGCGGCTCTTGAATGTAAGGACGGCACGGTGTTTACCGGCTGCAACGTGGAAAACTCCGCCCTCGGCAGCACCATCTGCGCCGAGCGCACCGCCTGCTGCAAGGCGGTAAGCGAGGGGCACAGGGAGTTTGTCCGAATCGCCATCTATGCCGACAGCGAGAACTGGTGCACTCCCTGCGGCGCGTGCAGGCAGTTTCTCGCGGAGTTTTCTCCGGAGATGGAGGTGCTCTGCGCCAAGGCCGGGGACAGATATGTGAGCTATAAGCTCTCCGAGCTTCTGCCCTACACGTTCAATTACTGATATATGAAAGCTGACAGCCGGTGCGTTCGCACCGGCTGTTTTTATCTGTAGAATTATGAAGCTTTTACGGAACTCCAGCTCAGCGTCTCGTCGTACGCCCGCCCGTTATATCCCACGATGCCCTGCACAATGAGCGCTTCCCCGTCGGATGCCCGGTACAGCATATTCTCGCCGCCGTCAATGGACAGCACTCTGCCGTCCGGGCTGTCAATGTAGTCAATGGTGCCCAGAGAACAGCTCAGGCTCTCTATGCGCTCATCCCCCGTAAACTCATGTATTGCGCCGGAGAGATTGTCAACAACAAGCAGGTATTCACTTCTCTCCGCTTTTGCACCGTCAAGCTTGGTCAGCGTGGCGTCTGTCGGAATGTTTTTCACAAGCTTTATAAGCTGCTCGTCGTCGTACAGCACCGAGCCCTGCGGAATATACACGCAGGAGGACATCGTTGCGTCGTGCAGCAGCATGAGACGCAGTGCGTCCGTCTCCGCCACGCTGAGGATCTCACTCTTCGTGGGCATAAAGCGCTCGTACATTTCATCCCAGCAGGCATATCTGCTGTCGCCGCGATGGTCTGCAATATCGTAATTGGCGAGAATGAAATCAAACATATATTTCTCAATCTTGCGAATACCGGAGGTGTTCAGGTGGCAGTTTGAATCGACGCAGTCGATATCAAAATCAACAAGCTCCATGTCAAGGAAGTTGATGCAATCTACTCCGCACTCCTCTGCAATCTCCTCCATGAGATTGGCCTCCATATACTTCGAGCGCTGCGCCGGGAACGGAGCGTAGACAAGCAGCAGATTTATATCTCTCGCCTTACACTCTTCTATTATTTTATATAAGTAGGTAACTCCGACCGAATCCCGCGGCATACACTCGTCCGTAGGCTCCGCCTCGGCGGGAGGGGGGATGGCGATACTGTAATTGGAGCCGAGCAGATAATTCTCCGTCTTGTTGAAGTCCCAATAGGACAGCGACTTCCATCTGTCGTGGTACGAGCCGAACGGCCAGAAAAGCCCCAGCCTGTCCTTTTCGGAGATCTCATCATTGTCCGTCGAAAGGTCGTAAACCGCCTTCAGCTTTGTCGGTCCGAGCCGTAAACCGTCAAGAGCGGCCTGCGTAAAAGCAAGCGAGGAGGTTTTGTCTGGGTGTTCGAGAGCATAGCAGTCAAGCACGACGAGCTTCGGTGAAGCGTAGTCGAGGGCATTCATCAGCGTCCAGTAGGTCACGGGCATGGGGACACCGGAGCTTGCGAGGTTATACGAGGTGACGCCGTACTGCTCCCAAAGCTCCATCGGGACGTAGTCGGCTGCGTGGCTGTTGCCGAGAAAGAGAACGTCGATATCGTCGGCATATTCGTAGAAAAGCTCCCAGGAAAGACCGTGATTGCCCTTGAAAACATAGGAAAGGGAGCTGATAATCACGATAATCAGACACAGCGAGAGAATAACAAGCAGAATTTTGTCGGTCTTTTTCATAACGATACTCCATGCGGCGGCGCCGCATAAATTGCAATTTGAAAACCCTCCGCATGGAGGATTTTTGCCGTCATTGCCGTCGGCAGCACGGCGCGGTTTCTCCGCTCAGAACTGGAAGTAGATGAAGCTTGCGGCGTCGTAGGAGGTGCCCCATACGCCGAAAACGAGGATCGCGCAGACGGAGAGGGCGATTATTATCGCCTGAAACCAGGCGTCCTCCCGCATCAGGATATTGCGCACCTTGATTCCGCGGTACTTCATCATATCCGCGAAAAACAGGACAAGAAATCCGACGAACAGCACAAGAAAATCGGCGCCGTCAAGACCCAGACGGAGAAGAGAGCCGTCAAAGAATATCCACGGATTTGATTCTCCGAACATATTTTTAACCATGACAAGCGCCGGCGAGAGCCGGCTTGCGCGGAAGAAGATAAACGCAAAGGAGATGAGCGCAAAGGTGAACACGGTGCTCACGACGCGGCAGCCGAGGCTTTTGACATTCAGATTCAGAAGTGAGGAGAGCTTTTTCCGTATGGGTGTGAGAATGCCGCCGATAACCTGATAGATGCCGTTGAGCAGACCCCATGCCACATAACCCCAGTTCGCGCCGTGCCAGAGTCCGCTGACGGCAAAAGTGATAAGCAGATTCAGATACTTGCGGAGCTTGCCGCGGCGGTTTCCGCCGAGCGGTATGTAGAGATAGTCCCGGAACCAGGTGGACAGAGAGATGTGCCAGCGCCGCCAGAACTCAGGGGTGGACGAGGAGAGATACGGGGCGTTGAAATTCTCCATCAGGTCAATGCCGAGCAGCTTTGCCGAGCCCATTGCAATGGTGGAATAGCCGGCAAAGTCGCAGTATATCTGAAACGAGAAGAGAACCGCCGCCAGCGCCACATACCAGCCCGTAAACTCCGCATAGCCGGGGCCGTAAATGCTGTCAACAAAAATGGCGATCCTGTCTGCCAGAACAAGCTTCAGGAAAAAGCCCCAGATAATGAGGTAGACGCCGTCCAGAATATTCGAAAAGTCTGCCCTGTGCGGCACGGAGAGCTGGTGCAGGAGGTTGCCGGAGCGCTCTATCGGTCCGGCGACAAGCTGAGGGAAGAAGGAGACAAACAGCGCGTACTGCACGAAATTGCGCTCTGCCGGGATGTCTCCGCGGTAAACGTCGATGGTGTAGCCAAGCGCCTGAAAGGTGTAGAACGAAATGCCGACCGGCAGCAGAACGTCAAAGACCGGCACATTCAGCGAAAATCCGATGTGGCGGAAAACGGAGTTGAGATTCTCGGCGGCAAAGGTGAAATACTTGAAGAAAAACAGTATGGACAGATTGATGACCAGACTGAGAATCAGGAGGAGCTTTCTTTTTCCCGGAGAGCCTCCGAAATGCTCAAGACTGATGGCGCACAGGAAGGTGACGAGCGTGGAAAAAAGGATCAGCAGCAGATATGCCGCATTCCAGCACATATAGAAAAAGTAGCTTGCGGCGAGAAGCCACAGGCTTTTGAACCTGTCCGGCACGATGTAGTAGGCGAGCACAACGACCGGCAGAAAGATTATAAACTGTAGCGAGTTGAACAGCATGACATTCTCCGCATGATTTTTTTCTACATTATACCATTATAATTAAGAAAAGCAACAATTTATCGAAGCGCCGGTGAATGAGCCGCTTATAAAGCCTGCACAAAAATCACAAAAAATTTTTTGCAAAAATCACGAATTTCTTGTTGACATATCGGTTACAAACTGTTATATTATTAAGGCGCGAGTGCGAAAGCACAGGCGTATTATGCGATGAAGCG
>CAMEHJ010000023.1 GCA_945917385.1 uncultured bacterium | reverse complement strand
GTTTTGTCCGGGGAGTATTCCGACGAAAAGCTGATCTCCGACTGGAATAACCACACGGAGGGCTATGCCTTCTATACCGCAAACGAGGGCAGCACATATCTGTACTACAAGCCCGTCCCCGGTACGGACTGGATGATTTCCGTCCGTCTGCGGCAGAACGCCATCAGCACGCAGATTCTCAATACCAGCGACAAAATACTGCGGGGGAGCTGGCTCCTGCTTGCAATCGTGATTATGACCGCACTGGCCGTGTCATTATTTGCCATCCAGCAGGTACGCAAAACCCAGTCTGCGCAGTTTGAATGGGAAAAGGAAGAGGAACGGCTGCGTCAGGAGGCAAAAGCGTCGGAGGAAAGGCTCCGGCTGCAGGATAAACTGCTGCAGGAGGAAATAGCCTCCGGCAGACAGGCTTCCGTTATCCAAATGCTGAGCAAGGAGTATTCCTCCGTCTACTATGTGGATCTGGAGGAGGATACAACAGTTCCCCTCCGGCTTTCTGACGTGATCATCAAGCTCTACGGTCTTGAGATAAACAAAGTCTATCCCTTCATGGAAACTTACAAGACCTATATACGAAACTCGGCGGTTCCGGGTCAGGAGGAAATGCTTATGTCTTTTTCCGACCCCGTGTTCCTGCGCAAAACGCTGAAGGACAACGAGATATTTACAAAGCTCTATCGTGTTGCCAGAGACGGGAAAGAGCTGTATGCCCAGATCCGCATTGCGAGGGTGGAGGATAACGAGAATTTCAAACACATCGTTATGGGCTTTGCCGTCGTTGACGACGAGGTTCGCGCAGAGCAGGAAACGAGGCGTGTTTTAAAGGAAGCGCTTGCACAGGCAGAGCAGGCAAACCGTGCCAAGACCGCCTTTCTCAACAATATGTCCCACGATATCCGCACACCCATGAACGCTATCATCGGGTTTACCAACATCGCCCTCAAGCAGGTCATCTCTCCGGAAGTGAAGAGCTGTCTGGAGAAGATAAGCGAAAGCTCCGAGCATCTTCTTACGCTGATAAACGACGTGCTGGATATCAGCCGTATCGAGAGCGGGAAAACGAAATTCAATCCCGTTCCCGTTGACCTCAGCGCGATTGCGGATGTTGTGCTGGACATCACCCGCGGTTTTCTGGCAGACCGCAATATCACATTCGAGGTCAGGCGAGTCAATTTAGAGCACCCCTATGTTCTGGCGGACGCGGTAAGGATTCGGGAGGTTCTCGTGAATATTCTCAGCAACGCCGTCAAATTCACCGACGACGGCGGCAGCATCGCCTTTGTGACCGCCTGCCGTGAGGGCGGGGACAACAAGCACATTGTGGTGACCTATCGGATATCGGACACCGGAATCGGAATGAGCGAAGCGTTTTTGGAGCATATCTTCGACGAATTCTCTCAGGAGGAGTCCGGCGCCCGGACGCAGTACAAGGGAACCGGTCTTGGCATGGCGATCACCAAGCGCTATGTGGAGCTGATGGGCGGTACGATTTCCGTCGAGAGCAAGAAGGGCGTCGGCTCCGTCTTTACGGTGGAGCTGCCCATGGAGCTGACCGACGAGAGCCGGGTCAAAAAGCAGGATGCGCCTATCTCAAGGGAGAGCCTGAAGGGCATTAAGGTGCTGATGGCGGAGGATAATGATCTGAACGCGGAGATCGCCACCGTGCAGCTTGAAGAGCTTGGCATCACCGTGACCAGAGCCGCAGACGGAAAACAGGCGTTAACGCTCTTTGCCGAAAATCCTCCGGACACCTTCGATGTCATCCTCATGGATATAATGATGCCGGAGATGAACGGCTACGAGGCTACCAGAGCAATCCGTAATCTGAAAGCACGCCCCGACGGGCGCACGATACCCATCATTGCCATGACAGCCAACGCCTTTGCCGAGGATATTCAGGCGTCTATGGAGGCCGGAATGAACGGCCACCTGTCAAAGCCCATCGTAATTGATGAGGTCGCAAAGACCATTGCGCGGAACCTGAACCACTGACGCCGCTTACTTCCCGGCGGCGCGCCTTTGTTCAAACCATAGAGAGGAAAATGTATTGCCATGAAAAAGCAGATTCTTGTTGTGGAGGATAACGAATTAAACCGTGCGATTCTGTGCGGAATATTGTCCGACAGCTATCGTGTGCTGGAGGCCGGAAACGGGCAGGAGGCGCTGGATATCCTGCGGCAGCATAAGGACAGCATCGCCCTCATTATGCTGGATATGATGATGCCGGTAATGGACGGCTACACCTTTTTGGACCGTATCAGGGATGATGCTGAGCTGTCGCTTATCCCGGTCATTGTGACCACCCAGAGCGACGGCGAGGAGGACGAGGTGGCGGCTCTGGCTCACGGAGCCACGGACTTCGTGCCCAAGCCCTACCGCCCGCAGGTCATCCTGCACCGGGTGGCCAGCCTTATCAAGCTGCGGGAGACCGCCGCCATGGTAAACCAGCTCCAGTACGACCGGCTCACAGGGCTTTACAGCAAGGACTTCTTTTTCAGCAAGGTGCGGGAGCGGCTTATGGAGGACCCTGAGCAGGACTACTGCATCGTCTGCTCAAACATAGAAAATTTCAAGCTTTTCAACGACATTTTCGGCGTACAGGCGGGTGACAATCTGCTGAAAGAGGCGGCAGACATTGCCAAAAGCGCGGTCGGAAGCACCGGCTTCTGCGGCCGCTTCAGCGCCGACCACTTTCTCTGCCTGCAAAGCCGGGAGCAGGAGCGGCAGGACCGGCAGAGCTTCGGGCAAGTCACCGATCTTGAGCCGTCTCCCCTGTTAAGAAACGCGGTCATGCGCTGGGGCATCTATGAGATAACCGACCGCTCGATACCCGTGGAGCAGATGTGCGACCGCGCACTGCTTGCGGCAAACAGCATCAAGGGACAGTACCAGCAGTTTTTCGCCGTGTATGACGACTCGCTCCGCGATGCCCTGCTGCGCGAGCAGGCCATCACCGCCGCGATGGAGCCCGCTCTGGCCGAGGAGCAGTTTGAGGTATATTATCAGCCCAAATACAGCCTGGACGGAGAAAACATCGCCGGGGCAGAGGCGCTGGTACGCTGGATTCACCCGGAGTGGGGCTTCATGTCTCCAGGAGAGTTTATCCCTCTGTTTGAGAAAAACGGCTTCATTTCCCGGCTGGATAAATATGTCTGGGAGAAGGTGTGCGTGCAGCTTCGTGACTGGACAGACAAGGGTTACGCGCTTTTGCCCATATCGGTGAATCTGTCCAGAGCGGATGTGTTTCAGGACGATGTGGTGGACACGCTGCTGCGCCTTACGAAAAAGTACGGCGTCGATCCGTCCTGTCTGCATCTTGAGATCACGGAGAGCGCCTACGCGGAAAAGCCCGACCAGATAATACGCACGGTGGAGGAGCTGCGCAGTCTGGGCTTTTTCGTGGAAATGGACGACTTCGGCAGCGGGTATTCCTCTCTGAATATGCTCAGTCAGCTGTCACTGGACATTCTGAAGCTGGACATGAAGTTCATTCAGAACGAGTTCGCGAAGCCCTCCGCTCAAAGCATTTTGGGCGATGTAGTCAGTATGGCCCACAGGCTGCATCTCGGCGTGACGGCCGAGGGCGTGGAGACGCAGGAGCAGGTACAGTGGCTGAAAGAGGTGGGCTGCGACTATGTGCAGGGGTATTATTTTGCAAAGCCCATGCCCGCGGCGGAATTTGAAGAGCTGTGGGGACGTCAGTCGTCACTTCTGTCAGTTTCTTCAGCGGCGGTGCAGACGGACGCCGAGCGCAGCTGCGCTTCCGCCGTAATGCCGAGTGTAAATGAACATAGCGGGGAACCGCTCGTTCTCAGCACGCTTGCCGGAATTCAAAGGCGCGAAATGGAGCAGCAGCTTGAAAAAATCAAAGCGCTCAACACCCAGCTTGAGGAAAAGCAGAGGGAGAACGAGGAGATAAACGCGGAATTGAGCAGCCGCATCGCCCGGATACAGTCCATGAGCGACATTTACACCTCCGCATACTACATCGACCTCGAAACCGGGCGCTTCACGGAGATGGCCGCAGAGGCCTATGTACATACGCAAATCGGCGGTGCGGGCGACGCAGCCGACCGGCTGAACTATTTCTGCCGTCACATGACGGCCCCCTCCTACACGGAGGAAATGCTGGAGTTCGTGGATCTTTCCACCCTTGAGAGCAGGCTCGGCAGTGAGAAAATCATCACCAAGGATTTTTTATGCACCGTAGAGCTGTCTCCCGTGTCGGGGGATTCACCCGTCTGGACAGAGGCCTCTTTCATTGAGGGGGCACGCACACCGGAGGGCAGACTGTCCCACGTTGTTTTTGCAACGCGCATTATCCACGACGCCAAGCTTATAGAGCTGCACGCCATGGAGAAGATCCGCGACGAGATGGAGATCGCGGGCGCGCTCAGCGCAGACTATCCCGACGTTGTGCTGCTTGACTTCGCGAACGACACCTCCGTGACCATAAAACGTCAGGGTACGATCCTGCCGAGAGAGCTTCGGCCGACGCGGCGCTCTTATCACGATACATGGGACTACTATATTTCCAAATATGTCGTGGAGGAGGACAGAGACGCCCTCTATACCGCCGTTTCTGTCGAAAATGTGCGCCTTGCGCTTGCAGAAAGCGACGAGTATTCATGCAGCTATCGCGTGATAACCGACGAAACCGGCGTGCATTACTTCCAGGCCTCCTTCATCCGCTTCCATTCCAGACACAACTCGGAGAGTCAGATCATTCTGGGCTTCCGCTGTGTCGATGCGATCGTTGAGAAGGAGCTTGAAAACAGGGCGATTCAGAATGAACAGCTGCGCATTATCGGCGCGCTGAGCCGGGAGTACAGCAGCCTGTTTAAAATCGACGCCGGGACGAGAAAAATGACGCTCTACCGCACGGACGGCGTCTCCTTTGACCCGACAATTCTGGATAAGCTGCTCAAGCTTGAGGACTATGAGCTTATCCTGACAAAATACATTGACGCCTTTGTTGAGCCGGAGGACCGCGACAGGCTCAAGGAGTCCGTAAGGCTGTCGGTGCTTCTGGAAAAGGTTCCCGACGAGGGGCTTTTCAAGCTCGGCTTCAGAAGAAACATGAACGGCGTTATCTCCTATTTTGAAATGAATATAGTAAAAACGGCGGACGAAAACGGCGGCATCACCCTTATTCTGGGTCTGCGCGATGTGGACGAGGAGGTGCGCCGCCAGCTAAAGCAGACCCGCGAGATGGAGGTGCAGCGAGAGATTATCGAGGGTCTCGGTTCGGAATACTATTCCGTGCTTCTCGTCGATCCGGGCACCGACAAGGTCACGGTCTACCGCGCGGAGGGCGAGGACGGACAGGCTATTGCGGAGTATGTCCGCAGGCAGGACAACTGCTGGTCAAGGGTGATACAGGGCTATTCCGAGGAACTGGTATCGGACGCCAGCCGCAGTGAGTTCGTTGAAAAGCTGTCTCTTGAACATATCAGAGACGACGGAAGCGACTTTTCATTTATCTACGAAAAGCTTACCGATTACGGAGACTTTTACCTTCAGGCAAGGGTGTCCTTTGTCCACGGTAAGGACGGCAGTCTGGTGGCTGTGGTCGGGACACGGAATGTGGACGACCTCATCAAAAAAGAGCGCGAGCAGGAGCTGGCGCTGAAAGCAGCCTTCGACGCAGCCGAGGCCGCAAACCGCGCAAAGACCGAATTTCTGTCCAATATGTCCCACGATATCCGCACACCCATGAACGGAATCATCGGCATGACCGCCATCGCGGCGGCACACATCGACGATAAGGAGCGCGTGCAGGACTGCCTCAGGAAAACCTCTCAGGCGAGCAAGCATCTTTTGAGCCTTATCAACGAGGTCCTGGATATGAGCAAAATCGAGTCAGGCAAGGTCGAGCTTAACGAGGAGGAATTCAATCTCTCCGACCTTATCGAAAACCTGCTCTCGATGACCAATTCGCAGATCAAGGCGCACCGTCACGAGCTTTCCGTGAATATCTCCGGCGTGACGCACGAGGCGGTTATCGGGGACAGCCTGCGCATCCAGAAGGTCTTTACCAATCTCATGGGCAACGCCGTGAAGTACACCCCCGACGGCGGCAAAATTCACCTGAGCATTACGGAAAAGCCCAGCAATCAGGCGAGAGTGGGCTGCTATGAGGTCGTCTTTGAGGATAACGGCATCGGTATGAGCGAGGAATTTCTGGGGAAGATATTCGAGCCGTTTGAAAGAGCGGGCAAGGACAGCCATGTCGCCAGGATTCAGGGCACCGGCCTCGGTATGCCGATAAGCCGGAACATCGTGCGCATGATGGGCGGCGATATCAAGGTGGAGAGCAAGCTGGGCGTCGGCTCGCGCTTCACCGTCACGATGTATCTCAAGCTTCAGGACACCGCGGAAGTCCGCTATGACAAGTTCATCGACCTTGACGTGCTGGTCGCGGACGACGACGAAATAAGTCTTGAGTCCTGCTGCGGTATGCTCAACGACCTCGGCATGAAAGCCGACGGCGTCTCCAACGGCGCGGATGCCGTGGAGCAGGTCGTGCTCCACCATCGGCAGAAGAGGGACTATTTCGCCTGCATCATCGACTGGAAGATGCCGGATATGGACGGCATCGCCACCACGCGGGCGATCCGCCAGCAGGTGGGCAAGGATGTGCCGATCATCATTATCTCCGCCTACGACTGGTCCGATATCGAGCAGGAGGCCCGCTCCGCCGGCGCAAACGCCTTTATCAGCAAGCCCCTGTTCCGCTCAAGGCTCATCAAAACCTTCAGCACGCTTGTGGGAAACGACGATTCGGAGGAACAGGGCACGACCTTCGTTTCGCTCGAAGCCATGGATCTGAGCGGCCGGCGCGTGCTGCTGGTCGAGGATAACGACCTGAATGCCGAGATCGCTTCGGAAATTCTGGAGACTACCGGCCTTGCCGTTGAGCGCGCGGCAGACGGCGTCGAGGCCGTTGACAAAATGACCGAGTGCGGGGACGATTATTACGACATGGTTTTCATGGATATCCAGATGCCGCGAATGAACGGCTATGACGCGGCGGTCGCCATCCGCGCTCTGGACAGGGACTACTGCAAGCAGGTCCCCATCGTCGCCATGACCGCAAATGCGTTCGCGGAGGATGTCCACGCGGCGAAAACCGCCGGTATGAACGAGCATATCGCCAAGCCCCTTGACGTTAACGTGCTCGCGAAGATACTCAAGAAGTGGATACCGTGATCAGTTTTACAGAACTTACAGGCAAAGCTCATCATAAATTACAGAATTAGTCATGCGAATACCCCATATACGAAAAAGGAGAGAAGAAAATGAAGCCGAGCAGAACATTGGTGCTTTTGCTCTGTGCCGTGATGCTGATGACCGCGCTCTGCGGCTGCGGTGCATCAGGCGCAAAGCCCGCAGAGGCGGACAGGCAGGAGCAGGCGGACGCGCAGGACGTAAGCGGCAAGCTCACGGTCTATCTGTGGGACAGCTCGCTTATGGGCACGCTTGCCCCCTATATCAAGGAGCAGTGCCCCGACCTCGACATTGAATTTATTTCGGGCAACAACAATGTGTTCCTGTATGACTATCTGGAAAAGCACGGTGAGCTTCCCGATATCATCACTACCAGGCGATTTTCCGGCGCGGACGCGGAAAAGCTCTGCCCCTATCTGCTGGATTTAAGCACCTATGACGTGGTCGGCAGCTTTTATTCCTATGTTCTGCAGTTCTATATGGAAAACGGAGGCGCCGTTCACTGGCTGCCCGTGTGCGGTATCCCCGAAACCATGATCGTCAACAAGACGCTGCTGGAAGAGTACGAAATCGCCATACCCGAAAGCTATGACGAGTTTGCGGACGCCTGCGCAAAGCTTCAGGAAAACGGCATCAAGCCCTTTGTCCGCGACTGGGAGGCGGACTATTCCTGCCACTCCCTGTTTCAGGGGGCAGCGCTCGACCGGTTCACCGGTCTTGACGGTCTGCAATGGCGCATGACGGCCGAGAGCAGCAGCGCAGAGCTCAGCTTTGACGATGCGCTGTGGACCGATATAATAAGCGAAGTGAACACCTTCGTGAAGGACACCGGCTTAACCGCCGAGGATACGAAGCTGGGCTGGAACCAGAGCTACGAGCTGTTTACAGGCAGACAGGCCGCCATTTCCTGCGGCACGCCCGTCAATATGGCCGCATTCCAGTCCGCGATGGACGATGAGCTTGTGAGGCTTCCCTACTTCTCACAGAGCTCCGACGAGAGCTGGGTCTACACCTACCCCTCTCTCAGCATCGCACTCAACAATTCCGTGACCGACAGCGAGGAAAAGCTGGACGCCGCCACGAGAGTTCTGAGCTGCTTCCTCTCTGCCGAAGGTCAGAATATCATCGCGGCGGGGCAGGGTATGATCCCCTACAACGTCGATGTGCCGTCCGTTATGGAGGGTATGGAGGGACTTGAGGAAGAGATTCAAAAGAACGCACTTTACATCCGCTTCGCGTCCAACGCCTCTTTCTCCGCAAGCCTTGATGCCGTACAGGGTCTTATGACCGGCGAAATGACCGAGCAGCAGGCAATGGAGAGCTTCAAAGCCACCCTCACCGCACCCGCCGCCGAGCCTGAATTCGTCACTGCGTTTGACTGTACCTACTCTCGCGCGCAGAACGAAAAGGGCGGACGCGACGCGGCTTCCTCCGTGCTGACAACGGTTTGCAGGGCAAACGGCGCCGAGCTTGGCTTTTCCCCTTATTATTACTACACTGCCTCCCTCCACGCGGGCAGTCACACCAAAAAGGAAGTCAGCATGATGGTCAAAAACGGCAACGCCGCGGTACACCTTGCCGTTGCCGAGCTGACCGGCAAGGAGGTCAAAACACTTGTCGGGGAATACCTCAAGGACACCCGCTCGGCGTTTCAGGTCACGACCAGATACGAGCTTCCCGTCGTCTCCGGCATGAAGCTGCTTCTCAGCGAAACCGACGGCGGCTACGCGCTCAAGGACATTGAGGTGGGCGGAAGCCCCATCCGGGACGACGTGGTTTTCAAGGTGCTGCTCTCCACCGAGTTTAATTCCCTCTTTGCGCGCGTTCTGCCTGAGCATGAACTCCCGCTTAAACTCGACAAAACCTTGTCGGCTGACTGGACGGCTCTGATCTGCGACGGCGTTCAGCCCGCTGCGGCGGAGGATTACATTGAGATACCTTAACGAAACGGAAAGGAGCTAAATATGCCCAGTAAAAAACAAAACAACCGCATATGGTCCTTTCTGCTGCCCTTGCTGATGGTGCTCGCCGTAATGATAATTTCCGGCGCGCTGTTCATCACCCGTACGGGTGAATACATCAACAGCTCCGGCGCGGCTACGATGTCCGGCGTGATGGAGCAGATGGCGCAGGTCTATGACCTTCAGGTAAACTCTGTCTACGAGCGCCTGGGGCGTATCGAAAGAACACTTTTCCCCGGCGATGCCCGCAGCTTCCCGCTTGATGAGAAGGAAGAATTTCTTACCGGCATGACCGACAACGGCTCCGAAAAAATTCTGTTCATAAAGGAAAACGGAATGGTTCTGTCGGCGGATGGTGAGGTGTGCTACGCCGATATTCAGACAGATTCGCTCACCAAGCTCAAGCAAAAGCAGAATATTGCCCAGATCATAAACTGGAACGTGGCTGACCGCAAGGAGAACTATTTTCTCGTTGCCGTTCCCTGTGAGCCCTTCACCGTGAATAACACGCAGTTTTCCGCGCTGGGCATCGTGTTCGACATGATTGGCGTAGCCGTCACGGCGGCGGATCCCAGGCCGTTTCACTCCATGGCGGCCCACGGGGAAAAGGGCGGCCGGGAGGCCATCCGCCTGCTGAATAAATCCAGCAAGGTTTCTTCGATTTGCAATGACGTGGTGGGTGATATCTG